>CBIGXK010000046.1:0-16382 GCA_966193805.1 uncultured bacterium
GTTCCCTGTTCAGTTGGGCGGCAACACCCGCCGTTACAAATGTGCGTTGCTTCCATGAAGGACTGAGTTCCCGCAGCCGGCTGAAGAATTCAAGGTTGCCCAGCACGCTGATGTCTTCATACCGGTGTTTGTAAGAATAGCCTCCAACGCGAAGCATGTAATTAAAATAATTTTTCTTTTCGCTGAAGTAGTTAAGCTGCAGGTCCAGACCCATGTAAGGCCTTACGCGCCGGTTTTTGTTTGTCCACCCGGTGGTTATCGCCACATCTAATCCTTCGGGAACGTCTTCATTCCTTCCGAAACCATAAACATACTGGGTTTTGTAAAAGTCCTGCCTGAACAGCGAGATCGATGCGAGCACACCAGTGAGGTCTGCATACTGGTAAAAGTATTCGTTCTCGTATCGCTTCGGCACTTCCCGGAATTCGTTGTGCAGCACGCGCAGGCCGATCAGTGTGCGCAAGCGTTCGTCGTTCAGTTGCTGGTTAAATTTTTTGGCGCTTCTGTTGAAACCGACCCATGCGTCGAAATTATAATATTGGTACCGGTGATCCGTATCATAGATGCTGTCTTCGTAAAAATGATTGTTTTTATGCGTGGACGCCTCGAAGGCATATGTCCATTTCATATAGGGGTTCACCAGCGGCCGCGCCCACCGCGTGTAGAAGGTGGTTTCCTGGCTCTGGAAGGTGTTATAAGTTGAAGCGTAGTCGAGAAAGCCCACCTGTGCATCCATGAAGCTTCCGCCTATATTGCGCCATATGTATTCGGCGCCATAGCCAAAGTTGCGGGCGCGGTTCTGGTCGTACAATCCGCTCACCTGTATCTTGTCGCCCCTCCCGCCGAAATTGTCTTCCCTCACTGCCACCTGCACTTTTTCGAGCGAGCTCATCCTGAATTGTCCGCCTATCGACAACACATCTTTGGTGAGTACAACGATGTCCACAGAATCGCGTGTACCGGGCACGGCCTTCACCACGATTCTCACATCGTTCAGGTAGGTCTGGTCGCGCAGGTGACGTTCATTATCGGCGAGCAGTATCGGGAGCAGCGTGTCGTTCTTTTTGAAGAAGAGGTTGTTCCTGATCACCGATTGCCTGGTGGTGTGGTGGAGCGCATCAGCCCAATTGGTGAGGGTGTTTTTAAAACTTTTTGTCGTGTCGTTGATCGGCACCCCGAAATCAACGCTTCTGATCTCTATGTTCCGGATGACTCGGCCGGTGTATTTTCTGTAGAGGATGTCGACCCTGATAAGATTGGGGTCGGGTGTGGTGTCGGTTACGATACTGCGCGCGAGACGGCCGAGCAGTCCCTTCGATTTGAGCAGAAAAAAGCTGTCGGTTTTTGGAGCGGGAACAGTGTCTTTGACTGGCCACTCCTCGTTTACAGCATCATCATCATCATTGTCTTCCTGGGCGATGGAAGTCAAGGGAAGCACCAGTAGCAGCAACAGGCGGAGTAAAAGAAAATATGCAACGGTGTATGATCGGGTTAACGATTTGGCCACATTACCAGGTAAAACTGAATAAATATTACATTTCAGAAAAATCGGGCCAAAAACGGAAAGCGGCGAGCATAGTTTCTCGCAAAGACGCAAAGTCTCACAAAGTCGCAAGGGTGGCGTGGAGCGCCGGGGGTGGACCTACGCCCTCTTCCGGGCCGGCGCCTTCTGCAACCTGATCACTTCTGCAATAGCTTTTTTCATGCCTTCAAAGGATGCCCTGCCTTCATACAACTCGTCGTTGATAAAGAAAGTGGGCACATCGCGTACGCCCTTGTCGAGGCCTTCGAGCAGGTCGTTCTTAACCGACCAGCCATAAACTGAATCCACTAATTCGGATAGCAGGCGCTTATTGGTAACGCCCACTTCTTTCGCATAGATCTTCAGGCTGATGGTTCCGAGCTGCCTTCTGTGCGCAAACAGCGCATTGTGCATCTCCCAGAATTTTCCTTCCTGGCCTGCTGCAACAGATGCCTCAGCGGCTTTATGTGAGCGCTGGTGGATCTTGGTTAAAGGAAAATGGCGAAAATTGAATTTCAGCTTGCCGTCGAATTCGACGAGCAGCTTTTTCACTACTTCATTCGCCTTGGCGCACGCTTCACTTTCATAGTCGCCGAACTCGACAAGTGAAACGGTTGCATTTTTATCGCCTACCCAGAATTCCTTCGGGGAAATTATCTCGATCGGTGTCTTAACTGCCATAAAATTGATCTCCTTTGTACTTATGCTTCCCCGTCACATGATTAAAATGTTTCAGAGAAATGCAAGATTAGTTAATTTTTCTCCCATTTGCAGGTTCAATTTCGGAAGCCTCGTTCCTGAAAACCACGTTACTGTCGAATACGTCAACCAGCACCGGCCTGGACCGCTCAATATCGCCCGCGAGGATCTTTTTCGACAATTTATTGACCAATTCCTTCTGGATCAACCTCTTAAGCGGCCTTGCACCGAATTGCGGGTCAAAACCGTTTTCCGCCAGGTATTCCAGCAGGTATTCGCTGAATTCCAATTGAATACCCGACTGCGCCACCAGGTTTTTCAGTTGCTGCAACTGAATCCGGATAATCGCCTTGATCTCATTTTTCATGAGCGGCTGGAACATGATGATTTCGTCAATTCTGTTCAAAAACTCCGGCCTGATGGCATGTTTTAACAGATTGATAACTTGCTCACGGGTCTTTTCCACCACACTTTCCTTATTCAACTCATCCACACCCTCAAAATTCTCCTGGATGATGTCGCTGCCCATGTTACTGGTCATGATGATGATGGTATTCTTAAAGTTCACCGATCTTCCTTTGCTGTCGGTGAGCCTTCCGTCGTCAAGCACCTGCAAAAGGATGTTGAACACGTCAGGATGGGCCTTTTCAATCTCGTCGAACAGGATGACGCTGTAAGGCTTGCGGCGTACCGCTTCGGTAAGCTGTCCGCCCTCTTCATAACCTACGTATCCCGGAGGTGCACCTACTAACCGGCTCACAGCATGTTTTTCCTGGTATTCGCTCATGTCGATACGGGTGATCATGCTTTCATCGTCAAAAAGGTATTCGGCCAGTGCCTTGGCCAGCTCCGTTTTACCCACGCCTGTTGTTCCGAGGAAGATGAACGAGCCGATGGGCTTCTTCGGATCGTGGAGGCCCGCCCTGCTTCGCCTGATGGCGTCTGCAACGGCCTGGATGGCCTCGTCCTGTCCAACTACACGTTCATGCAATTCATCTTCGAGGTTGAGAAGCTTCTCTTTTTCGCTCTGCAGCATTTTCGAAACAGGTATCCCTGTGGACTTGGCAACGGCTTCTGCAATGTCTTCTGCATCCACCTCTTCCTTCAGCAACCTTTTCTCGCTGATGCTCTCGAGCTGCTGTGTGAGGTCCTGGATGGCCTTTTCCTGCTCCTGCACTTTGCCATATCTTATCTCGGCCACCTTGCCGTATTCGCCGTTTCTCTCGGCCTGTTCGGCCTGCAGCTTCAGGTTTTCTATCTGCGACTTAGCATTTTGGAGCTTTTCGACGATATCTTTTTCTCTTTGCCATTTCGCTTTTAACGTGTCGCGTTGCACCGCCAGGTTGGAAAGGTCGGTACTGAGCTCTTTCATCTTCACCTCATCGTTTTCTCGCTTGATGGCCTCTCTCTCGATTTCAAGCTGCCTGATCTTCCTTTCAAGCTCGTCGAGCTCTTCGGGCATCGAATTCATTTCCACCCTCAGCTTCGCCGCACTTTCGTCAATAAGGTCTATCGCCTTGTCGGGCAGGAACCTGTCGGCAATATAACGGTGCGACAGTTCCACCGCGGCTATAATCGCCTCGTCTTTGATGCGCACATGGTGGTGCGTTTCGTAGCGATCCTTCAACCCGCGAAGAATGGAGATAGCATCTTCCACCGAAGGTTCCTCGATCATTACTTTCTGGAACCTGCGCTCGAGAGCCTTGTCTTTCTCAAAAAACTTTTGGTATTCGTTCAGCGTGGTGGCGCCCACGGCACGCAACTCGCCCCTTGCGAGTGCGGGTTTCAGAATGTTGGCGGCATCCATCGCGCCTTCGCCGCCGCCCGCGCCTACCAGCGTGTGTATCTCATCAATGAAAAGCACGATCTCTCCATTGCTGTCGGTTACTTCTTTGATCACCGATTTCAATCGTTCTTCAAATTCACCTTTATATTTTGCACCGGCGATCAGCAATCCCATATCCAACGCGTAGATCACTTTCGACTTCAGATTTTCAGGCACGTCGCCGTTAACGATCCTGTGTGCTATGCCTTCGGCGATAGCGGTTTTACCCACGCCCGGTTCACCCACGAGGATCGGGTTGTTTTTGGTTCGGCGCGAAAGGATGTGCAGCGTTCTCCTGATCTCTTCGTCGCGCCCGATCACCGGGTCCAGCTTTCCTTCACGTGCCATCTCATTCAGGTTTCTCGCATATTTGTTCAAAGCATTGAATGAAGTGGAGGCGGTTTGCGATGAAACGGTCGAACCTTTGCGAAGATCCTTCACTGCTGCCACAAGGTTCTTCTCAGTCAGACCGCCGTCTTTCAGCAATTTGGCGGAATTGTCGTTTCCCTGCAATATGGCGAGTAAAAGATGTTCGACGCTCACAAACTCGTCGCCAAAGGTTTTTAGACCGGCGCCGGCGCGAAGTATCACATTGTTCAGGTCCCGGCTGATCGACTGGGCGGGTTCGGTGCCCTGTATTTTCGGTAAGCGGTCGATCGCTTCGTCAACTTTCGACGCGATAAAACCGACGTTCATGTTGTTTTTCTTGAGCAGAAAACTAACCGGTGAATCTTCGTCGTCCAGCAACGCCTTCAGCAAGTGTTCCGTTTCAATATTCGGATTTGAATTGTTGAAAGCCAACTGCTGTGCCTTTGCTATTGTTTCCTGCGCCTTGATCGTGAAATTATTCAGATTCATAGTATTAATAAGTTAAAGTGCCGCACGGCATCCATGCACACTGATATTATTCAATAAATTGCCGCGAATGACTCTGTTATTGCAAAACATACTCCAAAGCAAAAATCCAGCAACGATGTCATATAAATCAAAGGAGTTCTGCCTTAAATTCATTTTTTTCTTATGCATAATGCTATTGTTGCAGACCGTTAAAGCTCAGCCCATAAGCGGCCTCGATGCCATCGTGGAACAGGAGAAGGACCAGTTTGGCGGAAAAATGGTGGTGATGGTTTGGAAAGATACGCTGTTGTACCAAAAGGCTACCAGCGAGGACCTCACGGTAAAAATGCAAACGTCCGTGGGCTGCCTCAGCGCCTGGATGACAGCGGCGCTTACCATGACGTTTGTGGAGCAGGGAAAAATTTCGCTGGACGATCCCGTGAGCAAGTATCTACCCATTTTCTCGACTTACGCAAAAAGTTATCTTACCATCCGGCATTGCCTGGCCAACGTTACCGGCATTGAGCCCGACAAGGGAGGCGTTCAAAAGTTTTTCCAAAAAACGAAATTTGAAATGCTTGAAGAAGAGGTGAACGCTTTTGCGAAGAGAGAGATCGAGCACAACCCCGGGGAAGTTTTTTATTACAATAACATCGGAACGAATATCGTAGGGCGCGTGCTGGAAGTGGTTGGAAAGAGATCGTTCGACCGGCTGATGATGGAAAGAATATTCAGGCCCTGCGGCATGAAGAGAAGCACTTTTTCTTTTGACATCGTGATCAACCCTTTTTCGGGTGCGCAATGTACGCCTGCTGATGCGCTCCTGTTTTTGCAGATGCTGCTGAACAAAGGGACGGCGGGCACTAAAAAGGTGCTTAGCCCGGAATCTATTGCGGAGATACAGAAAATACAAACCGGAAACGCGAAGATCGCTTTTGTGCCCGATCATGCGCAGGGTTACAGTTATGGTCTCGGGGATTGGGTAGGCACGGGCGAAAACAAGGGCAGGTTTATGGTGCCTTCACTCTCGGGTGGTTGGGCGATGATAGATACGAATAAGAACCTTGCAGTCCTGATTCTTGGAAAGATGAAGAAGGAAGATAAGAAGGAACCCTATTTACGGATCCTGGAGGCGGCTGGGATGTGACGGCAAGGGCAATGGGCAATAGACAAAGGAGTTTTTTAAGCCTCAGGAAACTTTTTGTTCATTACCGTTTGTCGATTGGTAAATTCTTTCCATTTCAATCTTTTCAACCCACCCCCAACCCCTCCCTGAGGGAGGGGAATATTTTTTCTCTTTTGTTAGAGTATTGCTGACTTCCCATTGCCCATTGCCCATTGCCCATTGCCATTGCCTATTGCCTATTGCCTAAATAAAATGATTCACCATATTCTCCAGCCACTCCTGCTTTCCGCTAATCTGCTGCGGTTCGCCATTGGCCAGCGCGTAATCCCGCAGGTCCTCCAGCGTTAGCTTGCCTTCTTCATATTCCTTACCCTTGCCGCTGTCGAATGATGCGTACCTGTCGGTACGGAACTTCTTATAATTCGATTTCTCCAGTATTTTTTCAGCCGCGATTGCCGCACGGGCAAACGTATCCATACCACCGATGTGCGCAAGAAAAATATCTTCAAGGTCAGTTGAATTTCTCCTCGTTTTGGCGTCGAAGTTTACTCCTCCCCCACCAAATCCGCCGGCTTCGAGAATCACGAGCATCGCTTCCGTCAGCTCGGTGATGTTGATCGGAAACTGGTCGGTATCCCATCCATTTTGATAGTCGCCGCGGTTGGCGTCAATGCTTCCCAGCATCCCATGGTCGGCGGCAACCTGCAGCTCATGTTGAAAGGTGTGCCCTGCGAGCGTGGCGTGATTAACTTCAATATTGATCTTAAAATCTTTGTCGAGGCCATATTGCTTCAAAAATCCGATCACCGTTGCGCAGTCATAATCATATTGATGCTTGGTGGGCTCCATCGGTTTCGGCTCGATAAAAAATACTCCCTTGAATCCCTGTTTTCTTGCATAGTCGCGTGCCGTGGCCAGGAAGCGGCCGAGATGGTCGATCTCCCTCTTCATGTCGGTATTGAGAAGCGTCATGTACCCTTCCCTTCCTCCCCAAAACACATAGTTCTCTCCGTTAAGCGCGATGGTTGCGTCGAGCGCGTTCTTTATCTGCGTTGCGGCGCACGTCAGCACGTGAAAGTCGGGGTTGGTGGAAGCGCCATTCATGTAGCGCGGGTTGGAAAACACATTGGCCGTTCCCCAAAGCAGCTTCACACCGCTGTCGGCCTGTTTTTGCCTGGCATATTCAACGATCAGTTGCAGCCGCTTTTCATATTCCTGCAGCGTGGGTGCATCTTCTACCAGGTCTATATCATGAAAACAATAGTATGGCGCACCAAGTTTGGTGATAAACTCGAAGTTCGCATCCATTTTATCTTTTGCCCGCTGCATCACATCGCCGGCTTCATCCCACGGAAAACGTTTTGTACCCGGACCAAAAGGATCGGAGCCGGTGTTGCAGAACGTGTGCCAGTAACAAACCGCAAACCGGAAATATTCCTTCATCGTTGTGCCGGCAATCTTCCTGTCGGCATCGTACCATTTAAATGCAAGCGGATTATCTGAGTCGCGTCCTTCAAAACGTATCTTCCCGATAGCCGGAAAAAATTCTTTGTGATTACCTGTAGTGTAGCCCATGGAAAGTTAAAAATTAAAAGTTAAAACTTAAAAGTCAATTGTTAGCTCCAATCATTCGTCCGTTTTGGTTGAGTAAGGCACGTTAGCGCTCTCGTATTAGATTAAATTATATTATCTCTTTGAGCGCCGCCTCCCACTTTTCATATACGCTGCGATAGGCCGAAATCCTTTTTTGCTCCGCCTCTATCGTCCTGATCTTTTTCATCCCTGCGAAGCTTTCATCAAAACTTTTATAGATGCCCGCTCCCACTCCCGCTGCACGCGCCGCACCCGTTGCACCATCCGTGTCAAATAATTCAAGCACCGCGCCCGAGGTGTTGGCAAATGCATCCGAGAATGTATCACTCAAAAACATATTTGCATACCCCGCACGCACTTTGCTTACCTGCATGCCCATCTGCTTCATGATGGAAATGCCATAGTACAGCGAAAACACAATTCCTTCCTGCGCCGCACGGGCCACATGACCCTGGTGGTGCCTGTTAAATTGCAAGCCCTTTATGGAGGCACCCGGATTTTTGTTGCCCAGCACCCGCTCTGCACCATTGCCGAATGGATATATCAATACGCCCCCGGAACCGATCTCGATTTCGGCCGCTTTTTTATTGATCTCTTCATAAGGCATGTTGCCCAGGAAATTTTTCCTCAGCCAACTGTTCAATATTCCCGTACCATTAATGCACAGCAAAATCCCATATCGCGGTTTTTCCTTTGCATGATTAACATGCACAAAGGTGTTGACGCGCGATTGCTTGTCATATTCCACCTTATCCGTTACCCCATACACCACTCCCGATGTTCCCGCCGTGGCAGCAATTTCGCCCGGCTGCAGCACATTGAGCGAGAAAGCATTGTTCGGCTGATCTCCCGACCTGTAACTTACAACCGTTCCGGCTTTCAGCCCCAGTGTTTTCGCGGCAAAAGCGGACAATTTTCCCTGCTCGCTGAACGTGTTTACCACATCGCTCAATACCGAGCGGTCGATTCCATATTCCTCCAGCAGCTCGGTTGCCACCGCCTGTTTCGGATAGTTCCATAAAATACCTTCCGACAATCCCGAAACAGTAGTGGCCGGCTCGCCGGTAAGCTTCATGGCAATGTAATCGCCCGGCAACAGTACCTTGTAAATTTTTTCATACACCGCCGGTTCATTTTCTTTCACCCACTTCAGTTTGGAGGCGGTGAAATTACCGGGAGAATTGAGCAGGTTGTTTAGGCAATATTCCTGTCCGAGCGAATGAAAAGCCTTGTTGCCTATCTCTACTGCGCGGCTGTCGCACCAAATAATCGATGGTCTTACAGGCGCCAGGTTTTTATCCACGCAAACCAACCCGTGCATCTGGTACGAAATACCAATGGCCGCCACATCATCTCCGTTGAACGAATATTTTTTGCGAAGCAGGTTCATGGCGTTCACGAGTTCGTTCCACCATTCTTCCGGCTCCTGTTCGGCAAAGCCAGGCGCCTTCGATATCATCCCCATTTCATTCGACGGCGAAAAAGCAGATGCAACAGGCTTACCCGTGTCAACATCGAGCAACGCAGTTTTTACCGACGACGAACCAATATCAATTCCCAACAGATACTTAGCGGGCATGTTATAAATTTGGGTTGCCAAATTAGTGAATATTTATTGGTAATTATTGAATACCACGCATCTACATACCGAACTTGTACGCAAATATGCGGCGGAGCTGGGATTCGACCATTGCGGAATCGCGAAAGCCCGGCGACTCGACGATGACGCACGCAGGCTGGACAACTGGCTCAGTAAGGGCATGCACGGCTCCATGAAATACATGGAAAACTATTTCGAGATGCGCGTCGATCCCTCAAAACTGGTGCCCGGCGCAAAATCAGTGATCACGCTTCTGCTGAATTATTTCCCGGCCGAAAAGCAGCGCAATGATGCGCCGAAAATATCAAAGTACGCCTTTGGAAACGATTACCATGAAGTAATTCGTCCAAAGCTGAATGATTTTCTTCGCCGTCTGCGTGAAAACATTGGCGACATACAGGGAAGAGGATTTGTTGACTCGGCGCCCGTACTCGAAAGAGCCTGGGCGCAGCGCAGTGGCGCGGGCTGGATCGGAAAGAATGCCAATCTCATCACCAAAGGCGGCGGCAGCTATTTTTTTATCGCAACGCTCATCACCGATCTTGAACTTCAATACGACGACCCGTTTGCAAAAGATTACTGCGGCAGTTGTACAAAATGCATTGACGCATGCCCCACCGACGCCATTTTGCCCGGTAAGGTAGTAGATGGCAGCCGTTGCATCTCTTACTTCACCATCGAATTGAAGGAAATGCTGATACCAGGAGAAATGCACGACAGGATGCAGAACTGGATGTTTGGTTGCGACGTGTGCCAGGACGTTTGCCCCTGGAACCGGTTTTCGGTCCCCACTGGTGAAAGCGCATTTACACCACTTCCCGGCATCCTCAATTTTTCAACATCAGAATGGGAAGAGATGACAGAAGAAAGCTTCAAAAAAATATTTCGCGACTCACCGCTGAAGCGATCGAAATACAAGGGCATTAGAAGAAACCTGAACTTTCTTTTGAAAAAGGCGGACCCGCCGCTACCAGATGTATAATTTCAAATCGAGCCCCAACGTCATAAACGCTTTATTCGCCGAAACATTCTTGTCTAGCATTTTCGTGACGTTGTAACGTGCCGAAGGACCTATCAGCAAAGGATATTTCGTTTTATTCAACACACGGAAACTCACGCCGGTTGTAAAGGCCAGTTGGTTGCGGTTTAATAATTTGTCGTTCTTGTAATACACGCCCGTGGTTCCATCGAAATGCAGGCTGTTTGAACTCAGCAGCCGCGCATAGGCCAGTCCCACGTTCCAGTACACTGGCAGCTTTTGCGATTTGTTGAGCCGGGTGTTCAAACCGACGGGAATCTCGAGGTAATGATACTTGTTGAGATAGTCCGTGGGCCTGTCGCGCTCAAGCATGTAATAGTTGCTAACATTCAGATAGCTGTTCATGCCATTGTTGACGACTTGCGGGGCATACACTTTGGCGCCGACTTTATTTTTGGTATTCAGTTGCAGGTAATTGAGACCTATGGTCAGCGCCAGTTTTTTCGTTAACTGTCGTTTGGCTATTACACCTGCAGAGTATGTGAAAGCGGGCGTTAGCCTCGATGGCGTGTAAGAAGGAGCATAGCCGAACGCGCGGTACGCCACATCTTCCACGGTGGCTTTATTGAAGTCGAGAAAGTTGCCTTCGTTAACGGCTGATACGCCGGCGGATGCGCGAATACCGAACGACCATTTTTTTGAAACCGGCAATTTGATGGCGGTCGTGGGCGACAGGTTCAACGAATTCGTGGTGTTGAACATCTCCTTTGACAGAGGCTTGTTCAGTGAACCGGTTAAAGGTGATTGAAGTTTTGAATAATAAGATAACGACAACTGCCCGCCGTCATTGGCCGGTTGTTGATCGTTCCCGGATTTAGCGGAGACTCGTTGTTTGAAATGTAAACGGTTAAGGGCGACCTGGTTTTTGGTTTGTGCTGAAGTGACAGCAGCGGTCGGCGTTACATCTTCATCGAAAGACTTTGACTGCAATGCGGGATCATTCAGTTTACCGGAAATGGTTTTATCAGAAGAAACCTTATTATTTGAGGCTATCTTATTTGCTGGCGCGTTGCTTTGTTGTTGGGTAAAATTCTTTTTATCATCGGCAGGTTGATTTGTTACGGAAGATCTTTTCTCTGCAGGCGCAGAGGTTCTTTCTTTCAACGGGACGGCGGGCTGCACGGTGGTTTGTGTATGTACCGCAGCCATGGAGGTGTCTTCTTTCTGGTTGTTCGTTAAGAAATATCCTCCGGCCAGCAAACCAATCAATACCAGGGGCGTAAGCCAGTACACTGCCGCAGGGCGACGTTTTCCTGCGCGGAGACCGTCCTCTATTTTCTGCCAGGATCCTCCTGACGGCGTCAATCGCAGGTCATCGAGTTTCTGCCGGACCTGCTTCTCAAATTCATGGTCTGACATAAGTAGTTGTTATTTTGTGTTCTTCTTCTTCTTGTTTATTCAGCCAGGTGATCAGTAAGCTTCTCGCTCTGGCATATTGTGAACGGGATGTGCCTTCGTTGATCCCGAGCATTTTTCCTATTTCAACATGAGAAAATCCTTCAACCGCATACAGGTTAAAGATGGTTTGGTAGCCGGTAGGAAGTTGCCTGACAAGGTCGGCCAGATCTTTCGCCAGTAACTTTACATCCGGATTATCGTCCGAAACGGGATGCATGCCATTGTCTGTAAAGGAGAGGTCGCCCTGGTAGTGGCGATTTTGTTTTAAGAAGTTGAGGGCGGTGTTCACCATGATCCTTCTGATCCATGCCCCCAGCTCCCCCTCGAACTTAAACTGGGCGATATTCCTGAATACCTTAATAAACCCTTCCTGCATGACGTCTTCCGCGTCCATTAGCGACTTCGTATACCTGTAGCAGATTCCCAGCATCACTTCCGAAAACTCGTCGTAAAGCTCACGCTGGGCCTCCGGCCTCCCTCTTATGCAATCTTTAACCAACCTGTGCGCATCCATGCAATAATGTACTAGTGTTTGACAATTGCCGGGGCTAATACGTTGCACCCCTATGTCCGGATTCGGCCGCATCCTTACCTTTGAACGCTATGGCCACATTATCAGACAGGGACAAAAAAGTGATCTGGCACCCCTACACGCCCCAAAAATACGCCCCCGATCCCATACCGGTTACACAAGGCAAAGGCGCCTGGCTTTATGACGACAAAGGAAATGCCTATATCGATGCCATCAGCAGTTGGTGGGTAACCGTTCATGGGCACGCACACCCCTACATTGCCGAAAAAATTTATGAGCAGGCACTGCGCCTGGAACAGGTGATATTTGCGGGTTTCACCCACCAGCCGGCGGTAGAGCTGGCCGAGCGCCTGCTGAAAATATTGCCCGGTGAGTTTTCGAAAATTTTTTATTCTGATAACGGGTCCACAGCAACAGAGGTGGCCATTAAAATGGCGATCCAGTACTGGCGGAACCGCGGCGAAACCGGGAGAAACCGCATTCTCGCATTAAAAGACAGTTATCACGGCGATACTTTCGGGGCCATGAGCGTGAGTGCCCGCGGCGTATTCACCAAAGCTTTTCACGACAAGCTCTTCGATGTGGTATTCGCAGAAGCGCCATCTGGCGATGAAGCGGTGAAGATCGAGGGCATGAACGATAGGGAAGTTGACCGGCTGCTCGACCAATGCGCCTGCGTTATTTACGAACCGCTGCTGCAGGGCGCAGGTGGGATGAAGATGTACGATGCCGGCTCGTTAGACAGGTTCCTGCAGCAGTGCCGCGATCACGGCGTGATCTGCATCGCCGATGAGGTGATGACGGGGTTTGGCAGAACCGGGCAGCTTTTTGCTTCATCGCGCTGCGAAGTAAAGCCTGACATCATCTGCCTGAGCAAGGGCCTTACCGGCGGCACAATGGCGCTGAGCGTAACAGCCTGTAACGCAGGGATCCACGAGGCGTTTGTTGACGATGATAAGGCGAAAACGTTTTTTCATGGTCATTCCTTTACCGCGAATCCTATCGGCTGCAGTGCCGCGCTGGCGAGTCTTGATCTTTTTGAGAAAAAGGAGACTATTGATAATATCAGGCGAATCGTTGAGCGAAACAAGGATTTCCTGGTAGCTCTTCAGTCCCGCGCCGAGGCTTTGCGGATCAGGAACCTGCGGCAAACGGGCACTGTTGTGGCTTTTGAGGTGGAGGTAAGCGATGAGGGTTACACCAGTGACTTGAAGGAGATCTTTACAAAGAAGTCGCTTGAAAGGGGGGTGTATTTGCGGCCGCTGGGAAATACCGTTTACATCATGCCGCCGTATTGCATTACCGATGAGGAGTTAAGCAGGGTGTATGAAGTGATTGTGGAGGTGTTGGAGGGGCTTGACCATACGCTTTGACCCGTGCTTGTACTGTTCTCGTTCTGCTCTCGACCTGATCTAGTATAGTGTTTAACAGTACAAGTACAGTACAAGAGCAGTACAACAACAATACAAAGAAAATGAAAAAAGCCCCTTGCGGGGCTTCTGTAAAAAGTTAATTATCCAAACGATCACCTATCCCACCTTTATCGGCACTTCGACTTTCGTCTGGTCCCATTCGATAATCAGGCTGTTCTTTTCATCGAAGCTTAAGGTCAGCTTTTCGACGGGTGAATCGAGCTTCTGCGCGGGCACCGTGATATGCGGAAGGTCCTTGCTTTTTATTTTGTCATAACCATATGCACCCCATTGCTTAAGCTCGGGATTCAGGATTACTGTCCATTCGCTTTCGTTCGGAATGGTAAACAGTGTGTAAGTTCCTGCCTTCACCTGCTGTCCGCCTACTACGGCATCTTTCTTGAAAGTGATCTCGGTAGCTTCATTTGCCCCGGTTCTCCAAACTTTACCGTAAGGTTCAAGCTGACCAAATATGACCCTGCCCCTTTTCGAAGGCTGTCCATAGGCCACTTCAACGTCTTGTCCTTCTGCTTTTACGCGCGGACTTTTTGGCGGTTGGCTGCTACACTCCATAAATGTCGCAGATAGCATGATCAGTGAAAGAAAAAGGATCTGCCTCATAAAGATTTTTTTAGTTTAATAAAGAATGGGCCTAAGTTACGGAGAGTTCGTGATGACTTTCTTAAGATTATTTAAGGAAGATTCCATGGACGTTCCAAACTGCTTATCGAAGGTTATACTGCCGAACTTTTCCCAGGGGTACCAACGCAAACGAAAGTCGAAATACCACTGAACGATGGTAATATTTCCGGAAGGAATAATGTTGAAAACACTATGTATCGTCCTGCCCTTGTAGTGCCATTCGGTAGCCACTTTCTCCGCATCTGAAGATATGACCCTGATATCGATGTTGCCGGACGACATGTCGTTCCATTGCTTCCAGTTTGCCGTATCGGCGATTAACGGCAATACTGTTTCCGGCGGGGCTTCAATGTTAATGGCCCTCGAAATCCGTACCTGCGATGGTATCAGGAGAGACATCAGGTACAAAAAGATGAAGAATATGATGAAGCTGATGACGGCCAGCTTGAAAAATCGGAACATGGGAGGAGGTTTTAGTGGGGGATGGGGAGTTGGAAGTGGGGAGTGGGAATATTAAACTCCCTATTCCCTACTCCCATTTAAACACCTTTATCGCAATGGCATAAGCCACCACGCCCCAAAGTGCCAGCACGGCCAGTTGCTTGCCGCAGTCGGTGAGCCGGGCCCCTTCGAACGCCACGTTCCTCATCGCATCATTCAAATGTGTAAGCGGCAAAATTTGACAAAACGGCTGCATCCATTTGGGAAAATTATCGATCGGAAAAAACGTTCCCGCCAGCAAAAACTGCGGCAGCGTAAACAGGTTGGCGAAGGGCGGTATGGAACTTTCATTTTTTGCCAGTCCGCTGACAACAAATCCAAAGCCCATGAACACTGCCAGCCCAATAAAACTCAATACCAGCAGCTCCAAAAACGTGACCCATCCATTCACAAGCGTAAAATTAAAGGCATAGTGCCCGATCAACAGGATCACCACCGCTGTACTTAACTGAAAGATCACCCTGCTGAGTGCTTCGCCAAAAACAATGTACGACCGGTTAATGGGCGTTGCGAAAAAGCGTTTAAGCACCAACGTTTGCCGCAAACTGAAAAAAATGAAAGCCACGCCAAATACGCCTGCACTTAACAGTGAAAATCCCAATTGCCCGGGCAGGATAAAATCTATTGTGCGATACACCCTTCCCGGCACCGTTTCCACTTCGTTGACGATGGTGGCGTAGGTGGGCGCATCCTTATAAATCTTTTTGTCCATGTTATTGATAAGTCCGTCGAGCATCGACCGCAACACGAGCACATTTTGCGGGTTCACCGCATCGGATGTGATCAGCCTGATGGTGTAGGCCGGATTTTCCGCGGTGTTTTTCCTGATCTGTATAATGGCATTGAGCCTGCCTTTCTCAAGATCGTTTCGAAGCGCCCCTTCATTACCATCTACCACTTTTATTCCGTTCATCGATGTGATGGCGTGGTACAACGCGGCAGCCGTATCGGTTTGTGCATCAAATCCCACCCGCACCGTAACACCGCCGCCGCGGCCAATGAAGCCGAAGACAAGGATGAAAATAAGGGGGAACGCAAAACTGAAGATCACTGCACTGGGACTACGGAAGATGGCGCGAAGACTGGCACGTGTGATGGCCAGCATGGCCCTGAACTGACTGTATGATTTCGACATGTATGTATATACTGTTAATGCTTACTCAATGATCATCTCGAACGGCAATCTCGCCTGTGCCTTTCCCAAAAATTTTTTCAGGCTCCGAATCGCCGTGTAGGTTTTGTATCCTTCTTCTCCAATTTCATCGCGAATCGCCGCTTCCCTGGATTCGCCCTGGCTGCCAAAAATCATTTCCAGCAGACCTTCCTTGCCGGGATATTCACGCAGGTGATACCGCTTCACACCTGCCTTAGCGGCTGCCGAACGAATGGCATCATCGAGTCCGCCGATCCGGTCAACCAGGCCTATCTCCAGCGCCCGCGTTCCGCTCCACACCCTGCCCTGCGCAATACTGTCGATATATTCCATTGACTTTTTCCGCCCGGAAGAAACCTTCATCTTGAAATTCTGGTAGATCGTATCGATTGAGTTTTGAAAATATCTTTTTTGCAAAGGCGTGAGCGGTTTTGTAACGGTAAAAAACCCCGCATCGGGCGATGTCGTAACCTCGTCGATAGTATCGCCCAGGTGAGTGTTGA
>CBIGXK010000047.1:0-16358 GCA_966193805.1 uncultured bacterium
TTAATAAATCAGATTTTGCGTGGGCGGAAAAATATGCCGCACTTGTTTCACCTGAATGTAAGCTTTATCTTCAGCCAGAGTGGGAAAGATCTGAGTCGGTAACGCCGCCGATAATAGAATTTATCAAAAATAATCCGCGATGGGAATTCTCACTGCAGATACATAAATATATCCATGTTCCTTAACCATGCGCTTACATCATCTTTTTTACATTTTCATTCTTACAGTTATCTCACTACCCGTCTTTGCGCAATACAATCCCTCATCGGTAAGCAGAAAGGCAGAGGAAATGTATACGCGGGCGCTCGGTAAGGCGGGCGAAGGCGATTTCGACGAAGCGTTGCGCATGCTTCAGCAGTCGGTGAAGATGGAACCGAAATTCCTGGATGCCTACCTCTCTATCGCAGGTATTTATGGCGAACTGAAAAACTATAAAGAAGCGGTAAGCTATTACGAGCAGGCAAAATCCATCGATTCCGTTTATTTCAGGGACTATGCCCTGCCCTATTCCATCAATCTCGCCGGCATGGGAAATTTTGAGCAGGCGCTGGCGGCGGCAAATTATTTTTTGACTATCCCCGACCTGAACAATTCGAGCAGGATGGCCGGCGAGTACCGTAAAAGATGTTACGAATTCGCCATCGATTATGCTCACCAAAAGTTGTTATCGGATTACAGGTTCGAACCGAAAAACCTCGGCGACAACATCAACAGCAATGTATCCGAATATTTTCCCGCATTGACCATTGACAGCAAACAATTGTTTTTTACACGGCGCGTCAACAACATGAATGAAGATTTTTATGAATCTGCATTTAACGATACTTCGTGGCAACGGTCAAAAGGTTTACCCGGCGATATCAACACCAGCAGTAACGAAGGCGCGCAGAACATTTCGCAGGATGGACAGTGGCTCATTTTTACCGGTTGCAATTTTCCCGATGGATTCGGCAGTTGCGACCTCTACATTTCTTACCTCACGGCCGAAGGGTGGAGCACACCCGAAAACCTCGGAGAAAATATCAACACCGAAGCATGGGAATCGGCCCCGAGCCTGTCGCCGGATAAGCGGGATCTCTATTTCGCGAGCAACAGGGCGGGCGGTTTCGGTAAAAGCGACATCTATGTTTCGCACCGCCTTCCCAACGGCACATGGAGCGCACCGAAAAATGCCGGCCCCAAAATCAACACTTCCGGTACCGAGAGCTGCCCGTTCATACATGCCGACAACCAAACACTTTATTTTACTTCGGATGGTCATCCGGGCAACGGTGGCGACGACCTGTTCATGGTAAAAAAATCGGACAGCGGCCGATGGGCCAACGCAGAAAACCTGGGCTACCCCATCAACACCATTGAAAATGAAGGCAGCCTGGTGATTTCTGCTGAAGGCAAAACGGCCTACTACGCGAGCGACAGAAGCGACAGCAAAGGATGTCTCGATTTGTACTCGTTCGAACTGCGCGAAGAAGTACGCCCTTACAAAACACTTTGGGTAAAGGGTAAGGTGTACGACGCAAAAACAAAAAAAGGGTTGCCGTCAGCCGTAGAATTAACGGACCTCGATTCGAAAGAAATCCTCAGCAAGGTGCAGACCGATGAAACCGGCAATTACCTCATCACCTTACCGGTGGGCAAAGATTATGCGTTCAATGTAAGCAGGAAAGGTTACCTGTTCTTCTCCGATAACTTTCCGCTGAAAAATAACGCACCCGACTCCACATACAACGTTGACATTCCCTTGCAGCCGCTCGAAAAAAATGCCACGGTAATCCTGAAAAATATTTTTTTCGACGTCAACAAATACGAACTCCAACCGGCGTCGTTCGTCGAACTAGACAACCTTGTGAGCCTGATGCGTGAAAACCCAACGCTCAAAATCAGCATCAACGGCCATACCGACAATACCGGAACCCCGGCCGATAATATCAAATTATCCAACAACCGGGCAAACCAGGTGGTACGCTATTTAATTTCAAAGGGAATTGACGCGAGCAGGCTGTCGTCTAAAGGATGGGGAGAATCGCAGCCCATTGCTGCAAACGACACCGAAGAGGGCCGGGCGAAGAACAGGAGAACTGAAATGAAAGTAGTGAACTGAGATGACCCGCGACCTTATATTCCAACTGGCGCTTGCTGATGTGCCGAATATCGGCCATAGAAATGCACGGGCATTAACGGAACATTTTGGAACCGCGGAAGAAGTATTCAAGGCGGGAAGACACGACCTCGAAAATATTGAAGGCATTGGTGAAGTAACGGCAAGATCCATCAAATCGTTTCGTGATTTTTCGAGGGCCGAAAAAGAAATTCAGTTCATTACCCAATATGGCATCGAGGCGCTATACATTAAAAGCAAAGCTTACCCGCAGCGGTTGTTGAATTGCCAGGATCCGCCACCGTTGCTATTTTATAAGGGAAATGCCGATCTGAACGCATCCCGGGTGGTGGCGATCGTTGGTACCAGGAACAACACCGAATACGGCAAATCGTTTACTGAAAAGCTGGTAAAGACGCTGTCTCATTACAATTGCCTCATCATAAGCGGGCTCGCATTCGGCATAGATTCGATCGCACATAAATGCTCCCTGAAACACGGCGTGCCTACAGTGGGCGTTGTGGGTCACGGGCTGGATACCATTTATCCCCGCCAGCATTCGGGGCTGGCGAAGCAGATGGTCGGCAACGGCGGATTGCTTACAGAATTCAGGAGCAAAACAAACCCTGATAAGCACAATTTTCCGGCGAGGAACAGGGTTGTGGCCGGCATAGCAGACGCCACGATCATTGTTGAAAGCGGCGTAAAAGGCGGCAGCATTATCACCGCCGACCTGGCATTCGGTTATCACCGGGATGTATTTGCCGTGCCCGGCAGAACCATCGACACAAAAAGCGGCGGATGCAACAGGCTCATCTACGAAAACAGGGCGGCGCTGCTGCTCGATCCGGAACACTTTGTTGAAGCCATGGGCTGGACGCAGGCAGAAAAGAAAGATGAGTCGCACCAGAAAGAAATGTTCATTCAACTATCGGAACAGGAAAGAACCGTTGTCGAACTGTTAAGAATAAATAAAAGTCTTAGCGGCGACGAGCTGAATTTCAGAACAGACATCAGCGCAGGCACACTGGCTACAGTGTTATTGAACCTTGAAATGCAAGGTGTTCTGAAACTGATGCCGGGCAGCAGGTATGTGCTTACGGATGATTAAAAAATTTCATTTGGAACGCATTTACCCGCTACCCTATCTTTGCACATGGCAACAATCAACAGCGCGTCTCACTCAAAATTTTCCCATTCAGATAAGTTTTTTGGTGAAGGAGTAACATTCGATGATGTTCTCCTGGTTCCCGCATATTCACAGGTATTACCCCGCGAAGTAAACATACGTACGCAACTTACCCGCCAGATAGCGCTGAATGTTCCGATGATGTCGTCGGCGATGGATACGGTTACAGAAGCCAATCTGGCGATTGCCCTTGCACGCGAAGGCGGGATTGGCATTCTGCACAAGAATATGAGCATCGAAAAACAGGTGGAGCAGGTACGCAAGGTGAAAAGAAGCGAAAGCGGCCTCATCATCGATCCCGTAACGCTTAAAACGGAATCCACAATCGGCGATGCATTAAGATTAATGAAGGAGAACAGGATCGGTGGCATTCCCATCGTTGACAATAACAATAAGCTTGCGGGCATTCTTACCAACAGGGACCTTCGGTTTGAAACGGATCCTTCGAAGAAGGTGAGTGACGTGATGACAAAGGAGAATTTGGTTACTGCCCCCGAAGGAACGGATCTTACAAAAGCTAAAAAGATACTCAGTCAGTATAAGATTGAAAAACTGCCGGTGGTCAACAATGCCGGCGAACTGGTTGGACTGATCACGTACCGCGATATTTTGCAGCTCACCAGTTTCCCGAATGGCGTAAAAGATGGCTACGGGCGCCTGCTCGTTGGCGCCGCACTGGGCATTACGCGAGACATGCTGGAACGTGCCGGTGCATTGCAAACGATTGGTGTCGACATCGTATGTCTCGACAGCGCCCACGGCCACAGCAGGGGCGTTATCGAAGCGTTGAAAGCGGTGAAGGCAAAATTCCCTGATCTGCAGGTTATCGCCGGTAACGTAGGCACCGCCGCCGGCGCAAGGGCGCTTGCCGAAGCCGGGGCCGACGCCGTAAAGGTGGGTATCGGTCCGGGGTCTATCTGCACAACACGAATCGTGGCCGGCGCAGGCATACCGCAGATCACCGCCATTATGGAGGCGGCTTCCGTTCTCTCCGAATTAAATGTTCCGCTGATCGCGGATGGCGGCATCCGTTATACCGGCGACATGGTGAAGGCTCTCGCAGCGGGCGCCAACCTGGTGATGATGGGAAGCATATTTGCAGGAACAGAAGAAAGTCCGGGAGAAACGATTATTTACGAAGGAAGAAAATTCAAACAATACCGCGGCATGGGTTCCATTGGCGCCATGAGCCAGGGCAGCGGCGACCGTTATTTCCAGGACGTTGAAGACGACCTGAAGAAATTTGTGCCGGAAGGAATCGAGGGAAGAGTGGCATACAAAGGAAGCCTCAGCGAAATTGTCTACCAATATGTTGGCGGACTAAGGTCCGGCATGGGCTATTGCGGCGCCGCAGATATTGCCGCACTGCAACGTGAAGCGCAGTTTATCAAAATATCCAACGCAGGTATCAAAGAAAGCCATGCGCACGACATCGAGATCACCCGCGAGGCGCCCAATTACAGCAGGTAATATTTCCCTATGCATCTTTTCAAAAAATTATTGCTGTTCGCAACTGGCTGCCTGCTGTTCTCTGGCAGCTTCGCGCAAAATGATTCCTGCAATTTAAAGATCAGCCTTCTCACATGCAGTCCCGGCGAAGACCTTTATACAGTATTCGGCCATAGCGGGCTCCGCGTGATCGATCGCGCAGCGCAGACCGACGTTGTTTACAACTACGGCACTTTTGATTTTGATGAGGACTTTTACGTCAACTTCACACTCGGCAAGTTGCTGTACTCGCTTTCCGAACAAAAGTTCGAAGACTTCATGTACGAGTACCAGGTAGAAAAAAGATCCGTCATTGAACAGGACCTCCTGCTGACGTGTGAAGAAAAAAACATATTGTATGGCGCGCTGCAAACAAATGCGCTTCCCCGGCACAGGTACTATCAATATGAATTTTTATTCGACAACTGTTCGACGAGACCAAGAGACATGGTCAAAAAAAATACTGCAGACAGCGTGCTGTTCAAAAGGATCATTCCCGAGCAGGCACCCACTTTCAGGGATATGCTGCACGACTACCTGGAAAACGGCGGGCAGTTTTGGAGCGAGTTCGGGATCGACCTGTTGCTTGCAAGTAAAATCGACAGAGCGGTGAAGAATGAGGAGGCCATGTTCCTGCCCGATTACCTCATGAAAGGGTTCGACAGCGCCGTCATCAGAAACGCTCCGCTTGTGGGCCGGAAAAGAACCATCATTCCTGCGGCAGATAAACCGGAAGAAGCTTTTACTGTAACACCCATGATGGTAACAGTTGCGCTGCTCATCGTCGGCGCGATCGTTACATTCAGCAAAAAGACCCGCACCAAAAATGTTTTCGACAGGATATTTTTTTCGGTGCTGGGATTGATGGGATGTGTTATGCTGTTCATGTGGTTCGGCACCGAGCACGAACTGTGCGGAAACAACTACAATATTTTGTGGGCGCTGCCAACGCACATCTTCATCGTTTTTTTTCTCCGGCAGCAAAAAACATTTGTTAAATATTACTTCGGCGTTGCGGCTGTCATTTGCCTCATCATTCTCATCACGTGGCCATTTTTTCCACAGGGCCTGAATGCGGCATTCTTTCCTTTAATTTTATTGTCCGCACTGAGAAGCGGATCACGCGCAATTAAAAAATGATCGCATGAAGGAACACATGCTGGCCGAAAAAGACATATCTCTTTATTACCGCATCTATGGCGAAGGCGACACCGTAATGCTCATACATGGATTTGGTGAAGATGGAGCGATATGGGAAAACATGATACCGGCGTTAGAAAAAGATTACACCGTAATCGTTCCCGACCTGGTGGGCAGCGGCCGGTCTACAGGCAACATGGAAGGTATGACGATAGAGAAACTGGCCAATCACATTCACCTGATCGTTGAAAAGGAACAACTGAGCGGCTTTGCCATGATCGGGCACAGCATGGGTGGCTATGTGACCCTCGCCTATGCAGAAAAACACCCCGGGAACCTGTCGAAATTCGGATTGTTTCATTCAACGGCTTTTGAGGATTCGGAAGAAAAGAAGCAGGTGCGCGACAAGAACATTGCTTTTATAGCACGGCATGGCTCGGCAAAATTCCAGGAGCAAACGATTCCCAATCTTTTTTCGGAGGCATCAAAAAAGAAAGTGCCTGGCAAAGTGAAGGAAACAATAGAGCGGTACAGCAACTTTTCGCCAACGGCCCTCGTATCTTATACAGAGGCGATGAAGAACAGGCCCAACCGGGTAAGCGTGCTGGAGAGTTTTAAAAAACCGGTTCTCTTCATCATGGGCGAGTACGACAATGCCGTGCCGATCGAGCAGGGTTTGAAGCAAAGCAGTATTCCTGAATTATCCTATATTTATATAGCTGCCCAATCGGGCCACATGGGCATGCTCGAGGAACCTGAATTTTGCCTGCAAGCGATGCTGGAGTTCCTTTCCGGCAAATGATCCTGGTTCAACAGATCCGACGTCAAGACCTTGTTGTTCATGAAGAAAATCTGCTTTTTAGCCCTTATTACCTGGGGGTTCATTCTTCCCCTGTCCGCCGCCCACATCCGAGGTGGCGAGCTATATTATAAATATGTCGGTCCCGGTACCGCTCCCAACACATCGGTTTACGTCGTCACCCTTAAATTGTATATCGACTGCGGACAAAATGATCCCGGCCAGTTGGATAACGAAGTGTACATGACGGTGTTTACAAAACCCAACAACCAGGTGTACACCGGCAGCTATGCCAGGATGACGAAAGAAGAATTTATACAATACGATCCTGCATCAAATCCATGCATTACCAATCCGCCAAGAGATGTTTGCTACCGGCTAAGATATTACGAGTACACCTTTCAACTGCCGAACACGGCAATGGGTTATACTATCGCCTTTCAGCGTTGCTGCAGGATAGAAGGCATTGAAAACATCGGGCCGCCCAGCAACGACTATGGCGCCACTTACATGTGTGAAATTCCGGGAACGAACGTTGGCGTCAACGCCATTCAGAATTCGAGCCCGGTTTTGAACACGAACGATGCAGTGGCGGTTTGCATGGGCTCGGATTTCATATTCGACTTTTCAGCGAAAGATGCGGACAACGATTCGCTGGTTTACCAGTTCTGCAATGCTTATCAGGGTGGCGGTCCCAGCAATGGAGACGGCTGCCAAAGCTGTCCGCTACCGGTGCCGGCCTCGCCGCCTCCCTACAAATCGCTCATTTATAAATCTCCTTATTCTGGTTCGTCGCCTATGGGAGATGTACGGATCAACAGTTCAACAGGTATTGTAAATGGCATTGCACCATCTAAAATCGGGCAGTATGTGCTTACAGTTTGCGTGAGTGAATACAGGAGAGGTGTGTTGATCAATACGCACCGAAAAGACATTCATATAAAAGTTTCGGATTGCCTGCCGCTGAGAGCAGTGCTCAACCCGGATTATTCGTATTGTGATGATTTCCTGGTGACGTTTCGCAACCTGCAGGTGAACCCAACAGGATCTATGTATATCTGGGACTTCGGCGACGGCACGCCACCCGACACTTCATTAGTGCCCGATGGAACGTTGAAACACCAATACGCCGATACCGGCACTTACCGTGTAAGCCTGAAAGTAACGCTCGAAGGAAAATGCGTGGACCAGGCCACCACCAATGCGCACGTGTATCCCGGCTTTTTTCCTGCGCTCAGCTTCAACGGCGCCTGCCTCTACACGCCCTTTGAATTTAAAGACATGACAACGAGCCGGTACGGCAAACCCGCGTTCTGGCGGTGGACCTTTGGCGACGAAACCACCGAAAAAGATACAAGCAGAATATCCGCTCCAAAGTGGCTGTATCATTCGCTGGGGCAGAAAACAGTACAGTTGGAAGTGGCTTCCGACAAAGGATGCAAAGGCACTGCAACGGCTGTGGTGAATGTTCTGGATAAACCCGATCTCACCCTTCCTTTCAGGGATACATTGATCTGCAGCATAGACAGCCTCCGGTTGAACGCCATCGGCGACGGGGTGTTTGAATGGTCGCCGAACTACAACATCTTTAACACGAATACCGCTACGCCAACTGTTTATCCGAAGACCACCACCACCTATACCGTGAAGATGACGGAGAACAGGTGCGTAACCACGGAGCAGATAAAAGTAAGGGTGGTGGATACCGTAACCCTCGAAGCAGGAGCAGATACCACCATTTGTCTTACCGATACGGTCCAATTGTTTCCCGCGGGAGACGGTTTACAATACACATGGACGGCTACTCCTTCCGCATATTTTGACCGTACCGATGTCAGAAATCCTTACACCGCGCCCGAATTCGCCACGAATTACCATGTCATTGCGAGGATCGGAAAGTGCATGGCGGAGGATGACTTTGATGTAAGAACCGTTCCCTACCCAATCGCTGATGCGGGCCATGATGCGGTGATCTGTTATGCCGACACGGCCTTGCTGATAGGCTACACAAATGGATCATCGTTTCAGTGGGACCCGCCGTTCGCGTTGCTCAATAAAAAAGCACTCACCACGTATGCGCATCCATTACGCTCAACCACTTACACGCTTTACGCCTTTGACACGCTGGGCTGTCCCAAACCCGGAATAGATCGGGTGCTGGTGACCGTTAGGCCGCAAATTTTTGCGAATGCCGGCAATGATACGGCCGTCGTAAAAGGACAGCCGCTTCAATTGAAAGGGTCGGGTGCTGAATTTTTTGCCTGGTCGCCGGAAAACGGGCTCAATAAGCCTTCTGCGAGCGATCCGGTTGCGGTAACCAACCGGGATATTTCATATGTATTGAAGGCGTACAATTCCTATGGATGTTACGACATGGACACTATCCAGGTAATGGTGTTTCAGACGCTTCCCAACATCTTCGTACCCAACGCCTTTGTTCCGGGCAGCGTCAATAATGAATTAAGACCCAAGGCGGTAGGGATATCATCGATCGATTATTTCCGGGTTTTCAACCGGTGGGGGCAGGTGGTGTTCGAAACGAAGGAATTGAATAAAGGATGGGATGGACGCATGAATGGGGTGATCCAGAGCAACGGGACTTATGTGTGGATGATCAGCGGGACCGATTATACCGGTAAAAAAGTGGTAAAAAAGGGTACGGCGGTGCTGATACAATAGCGGTAGCTATTTTGATTTTAAACCATATTGAACTATTTTTATCCTCCTCCTTATCCGCCCCATTTTCTAATCCGCAGATTGATATGATGAAGTTTGCAAGAAAGATACTACTACCCACATTGCTTTTTATGACTTGGGTACAGGTATCTGCCCAGGAGGTGATCAAACAACAAAGTTGTGACGGCAACCCTTACCAGCAAACCATCGACAGCCTCAAAAGCTACTATGCAGCCAAAGGTTATTCCGTTCTTCGTGAAGCTTCCATGACCATGGAAAGCGAATATGAAATGCCCATCGTTCTGCCCATGGCACAGGGCGTTTGGTATCAATTTATTTTTATTGGCGATCCCACATCGCGCCTGTATGAAGTGAGGATGTACGATTATGCGGAAAAGCAGG
Source organism: uncultured bacterium (assembly GCA_966193805.1). GTDB lineage: Bacteria > Bacteroidota > Bacteroidia > Chitinophagales > Chitinophagaceae > Flavitalea. Next base: position 9,793 of record CBIGXK010000047.1, read on the forward strand.
TGGTGTATAAAAAGAATATGTGGGGAGATGTAGATGGCAACATCATCAGCTTTAATTACATTCCTAAAGAAACAGAATACCACATGATAAAACCCGTGCAGGTGAATAAAAATAAAAAGAAGATGTGCGGGTATGTGTTGTTGTTGAAGAAGACGAGCTGAGGTTCACCCCCGGCGCTTCGCGCCACCCCCGCCCGCGGGGGATACCGTCTCACGTCTCACGTCTCACGCTTCACGCTATTGCGTCAATGCCAGCCTTATCTCCACACCCGCCCTTGTATTGGTAATCGGTGGCGCGGTTGAAATCTTCGGCTCCACCCTCCTCTGTTCAAAATAGAATTTGATATTCACCCGGTTGCTGATCACATAATCGACAGAAGGATTAATCGTAATCACTCTTTGTCCGGCAGTGGGCAGCGCCTGCAACTGATCGAGCCTCGAGTTGGAAGTGATGTCATCGCGGAAGCCAAGATCCAGCCTGAAGTTCGCATCGTTTTGCAGCGCCTTCCCTTTCCATTTGATGAACGAAAATGTTCCTTTCGTCCTGATACCTCCGCCGACAGTGAACTCGGTGGACCTCGCCTCGCTGAGCTGGAAATCAACGAGACTAAGGCTCAACTGTCTCGATTTTTTAAATTCGAACCTTGCATTCAGTTGGTTGGTGAACTGCATGTCGATGTCTATCATCGGTGCAAATTGTTCACTGATCGTAATATTGGGAACGAGAAAGTAAGGAATATAATTTCCGGTAAGCGTATCTATAAAGTTCGGATAACCGAGATGCAACGGATCTTCGAACAACAACGCCGACTCAAACTGATTCATGCTGAGCGTGCCGTTATAACCGTGGGTAACCGTAAAGCTGGTAAATATTTTATCCATGCCCGGTATTTTTGAAAGTCCGTTGTACGTGATCCTCCAGTTGGGCCGGGGCAATATTCCTGAGAACGGGTTCGACCGAATTCCGGGGTTTGAATTCTTGACAAGCGAGATGCTGTTCGGATCTTTTCCGGTATAGGCAGCAATGAACGCAGGCAGCAGCACATCCTGCGAATATTGTCCGTATCCCTTGAAGTATCCGTCGTCTGTTTGCACACCTCCCGAATAACTGTTCTTACCGCTGAGGCGTTGTGCGATAATCTTGCGGTAATCCTGGAACTTGAGGAACGTTTCGGATACCTCGTTCGGTTTTATCTTATTGAATAACGTTTTGAAGGCGATGTAGCTTACGCTGAATGTTCCTTCCGAGAAGGGGTTGAGCCTTGCAAACTGTCCGCTGAATCCAATGGTGTCTTTATAAAGCTCGCTGTATGTTTTTCCAAAAGTTTTGTCGATGGTGAGGTCGATAGTGAGGTCGCGAACAGGCATCAACTGTGCATTGATCGTGAGCTTCTGGTTATAGTCCTGCCGGTTTTGGTAGTTGAAATCGGGATCACCTGTAATCATTCCTTTTGCCGCAAGCGAGTTGATAAAACTGGTATCGGGTTGCCTGCCGAAAACATAACCGAGGCCAGGTCCATTGCTTTTAAAGTTCATCCCCAATAAGCGCGTGCTATCGGTGTAGCCATAAATAGTTGCAGAAGCGTTCTCCGTATAATTGATGCTTATCCGTTTTAAGGCGGTAAGAATCCGGCCAATGGCTTTAACGCCCTTGCTTAACTCGATCGGTTCATTTTTATCTCTTTTTCTTTTCTTACCTGTCGTGTCTCTCACCGCTGCGCGCTGCGCACCGCTACCACCGCTGGGCTCATCGATGGCCCTCAGCAACCTCGACTTGCTGTACAGACGCGTGAAGTCGAATTCTGCAGTGGCATTCTTCTGCTGTTGGTTCGACAATGAATTACCCAACGAGCGGGCAATCAATGAAGCCGCCAGCCAGTTGTATGTGGACATATAGTTCACCCGCACGGAGGTCCAGTCGAGTGCAGGAAATTTTGATGTGGGCAGCACGTACGAGAAATTCGCGGCCTGCTGGTAAGAAATGGTTCTTCCTCCTTTCCAGAAATTGCTCCACATTTTTTTCTTCTCCGCATCATCCAGCCGACCCGAGTCTTCATCCACCCATGATTTATTCGTGGCGGTGAAGTCAACATTCAGCGAGCGGGTAAGGTCCCAACGCAAATTATAGATGCGGTCGAAAGTGAAATACTTGTCGTACGTTTCCGGCAACCCGAATTTCGGGCCACCCACATTTCTCGGCCGGTAAGCGCCGAATTGCCTGTTCACATCCGCCCGGAATCCAAGCAGGCTCGGCATGGGATTAAAGTTGAAATCCTGCAGGAGACCCAGCCATGGCGACTTCGACTTAAACACTTTTTTCAGCGGCTCAACATATTTCGGGGTGGATGTGTAGTTGTAACCCAGGCCGGCACGGTGCCGCACAATTTCATTGCTTTCAATAAGCGGATTGCGCTGCTCCTCTTTATAGTAGGAGTAGCTGACGTCGACATTTTCGATGCTCCACAGCTTCGGCGCCTTACCATTGTTGTTGTTCTTTTTCACGTTGGTGAAATTCACGGTCTTGATGGTGCGCACATCCACTGCGTTGTCGCGTATGGAATCGCGCATATTTGCCGGCGTCGCATCCAGTTTGTCTCTCAATTTTACATCAAGGTCGTACGGATCGTATTCGGGGCTGCCCACGGTTTGCGAAACACTGGCATACACGGGTATCGACATGGCCGCTTCTTCAGGCAGCAACCTGCCGAGTTCGAGATTGGTGGCAACATCAAATTGTGTAAGGTTTTCTCTCGAGCGCTCGTTCACCCGCTGCTCAATAGTTCCAAATCCGGCGCTGCGTACACTACCCGAAACGTAAAGTGTACCGAGGTCGGCCAGCTTCAGGTCAACCCTGCCCAATGCGGCATAGCCACCTTTTTCGTCGAGGTCACCGAGCCTGAGTTCGTTGAACCAAACTTCGGCGCAGGCATTTTCATGAAACCTATTTTCAAGTCCAAGGAAAAACACCCTCACTTCGCCGAGGTTAGGATTACCGATGATGGAGTATTCTTTTCCATCAGCATCGATCACTTTGTAATATTGGTTTGTCGGCACAGTATTGTTGCGCTGCACTTTCAGTTCGATCAGGCGCTGCAAATTGAGCTCGAGGTCATTCACTTCCGGCCAGATGTCGCTTTCGGCCGTGGCGCCCCAGACTGTTTTCTTCAGCGGAATTCTTATCTCATAAAAATTATTGATGAGGTCGTTACCGATTCTCAATACAGTGTACATCTCGTTGTCCTGGATGTCGTCGAACGTGCCGCCCGATTCGAGGTGGGTGTACATGAATAATTTTCCGTACTGCCGCAGGTCGAGATTAAGCGTTTTGAAAACGCCGCGCACGTCGCCTTTGGCAAGGTTGCACGTTTGCAGGCTCAGCGATTGCTCGTTCAACAGCAGGTTTACGTTGTTGTTGCTCAATTGCTGCTGGCGCACAACATTCGGAGGCGTTTTGTACGGTATCGGCGATCTCGAATTGTTCTCTTCGATATTTACTGCCAACTGGTTGAATGTTGTTGGCGAGTTTTCAGGAATCAGCTTATACTGGCCTGTTGTATCGAGGTTGTAATTGAATCTTCTCCACTGGTTGCGCACGAGTTCCAGTTTCGCGAAGCGCAGCACCACTGAATCTTCAAAGCCGGTAAGGAACATCCTGATAAAGCGGATCGATTTGAAATCGGGAATGTTACCCACCTTTCTTTCATATTCATCAATAGGTATCCTGAACAAATACCATTTTTCGGGAATACCGCCGCTCGGCGTAAACGACCTTACATCGGTGATGAAATTTTGTCCTACTTCGTCAAGGTCCTCGCTCTTCAATTCAACTTTGTATTGAAAGAATTCTTCAAGCTCGTTCAGGGTGTTGTCGCGGTTAAATTCTTCCTGGTCGGGATACAGCGTGAAGGCGCTAACGAATTGGTCGTTTGATGAGGCGACGGGCGAGTTACCCTGTGGGCTGTTAATATCTTTGTAGCGCTGAAGGATACCGTCGCGGTTGGTATACGTTGCATCGCGGTAGTTGCGGAAGTCGTCGCGCGATGGGTCCTTCGCTGCCTGCTGGTAGATGGCCGAATTTTCACCGAAGGCATTGCGCAGGTCGGTGAGGTACTGCTGAAACTTCTGTGTCTCCGCTTCATTATCGAGCCCGTCGAAACCCGCATCCTGCAATGGCCTGTCCGCAGGATCATTACTGAACGCCTGCGTTACCTGGATAGGATTCGCAGGAACTTTTCCCCACACCGTCTTGTTATCTTCTGCCGCTGTAGTGACTGATCCGCTGATGCCATTTTCAAAAAAACGCTTCCCATCTTTCAACACGTCTTCTGAAATATTACCGAGGTTGAAATACAGTTCGCCGCCAGTGCTGGCAGGATTATTCAGAAAAGGGTCCTGCATCCAGAATTCGATGAACTCCACGTTGCCCGTTTCAAAATCCACCTGGTCGAGCCCGCGCATAATTCCTCCCCACCTTGTTTTGGGATTGAGCAACCTTCCTTCCGCGGTTACGCTTTCCGGGCGTGCATCGTAGTTATAGGGACCGATTTCGGTGGGATAGTAGGCCATGTCGAAAGTGACCAGCTGCGCCTGTCCAAAATCGGGTGTCCTGTTCGGATATATTTCGGTAACCTTCACCTGCCTTACGCTCGGATTGTTGATCAGGTCGTCGTCGATGGGGTTGTTCGAATTTCTTCTGTCCTGCAATACCGGCTCAATGTTGTACCATGCCAGCTTCGCCCTGTTGAACCCGTATTTCAATGAATCTCTCGATTCGGCTTCGGGGAACATGTCCTCAAGCGCGGGCGTGGAGGCGAGCCCCCAGCTGACCAATGGAAAACGCAGGTCGATGGCGTTCCTTGATCCTTCGAAGTCATCAATATAAATTAAGCCGCTGCTGCCTTTACCGATCTGTTTCGGGTGACCGGGCTTCAGCACCGCTCCTTCGCCGTAGGCGGTGATGGTGCTGATCTCTGTTGTGTTGTAAAAAGGCAGTTTGTCGAGCCAGCGCGTTAACCGCGGCGACTCGGTCCGGTAACTGAAATCCACGCCGTACATCGTATTGCGTATCGGGTCCTCATCGTAGCCGGTTTTGGTGAAGAAGGGTCTTTCCCCCAAACGCACCATTGAAGCACCCAGGGTGAGTGCCTCCCGCGCGGTTGACTTTGCCAGGTAGTCGAGCCGCAATCCGAGAAAGTTCTTTTGCTGAATGCCAAACCCGGCGTTGTTTTCGAATTGAACGTTCACCGGCACGCCGGAATTGATGATCGCAGGGTTGATGATCTTAACGGTACCCAGGTTGTAATCGATCGTGTAATCAACATTTTCCCTGAGCACCTGTCCACCCGCCGAAACCGTTACCGACCCCGGGGGTACGTTGAATGCACCGAGCTGTATATCGGACGTGGCCTGCCCCTTGGCCGTACCGCTGATGATGTACCGGTCGAGGTTCGCATACGTCTTCGCAATCTCTTTGATCGTATCGTACAATGGATAATAGACGTACCTGTCCTTCAGGTCCTGCGACGCTCCCTGGAACGCCACGGAATCGAGATCGCGGCCAAACGGTTCAAGCAGCGGAAAAATGATCCTCGCCTGGTCCGAGCGTACCGTGAACCCTTCGATGTAGTCGAATACCCCATCGGGCAGCGGATCGTTGCGGGCGTTGAGCCTGTCGAGGTTCAGCAACGACAGTATGGGTTGCGCATGGCTCGGAACCTCTTCCGGCAAAAATCTTTTCTGTCCCAGGCTCGGCTCTTCATACAAGATGTTCAATTTGAAATCGCCAGGCTGAATGCTCGAGATGAAGCTGCCATCGCTCGACTTCAACGAATAAACGTTCTTCATCATCAGGTCCCACAACGGCAGCGATGTTCTTTGCGAGGTAGCTTTCAGCAATTTCAGGAAGAGTACCTTTTGCGAACCTACCTGGGTGGCCGTTGTATCGGGCGTGGCGCTCTGCGAAAATTCACCTACCTGGTAAATCTTACCGTTATAGGAATATTGAAACGCCACTGCCAGCACCTCATCGGGCTGCAAAGGCTGGTTCAGTGAAATGAAACCCACCTGCGGGTTGAAATAGTATTCACTCGGGCTCAGTTGCCGGGCAAATGTTTTTTCGAAATCCTGAACGGCGCGCAGTCCCATCGCCGACAGCTTCGATGTGATGGTAGATGAGTTTCTGCTGGTCGGGTCGTTCACGATGTTCCTGTACAGGAGCGTTACGTCGTTATCGGGGATACCGTTTGGCGTTGGGCGATAGGCCGCAAAGTTGCCGTTGGCGATGGGGTCGCGGAACGGGTCAGATTCGCCCAGGTCCATCAGGCCCACGATGTCTCGGGTTTCGGTGGTAGATCCGTTACGATTGGTAACCCATACTTCTATCCTCATGATCTGCACCTGCGAATTCACGATGGGTAGCTGGCTCATCGCCCTATTATAATTATTCCTGAAGTATTGGGCCAGCAGGAAGTGCCGGTTCTCTTCGTAGTCGTTCGCCTTGAATGCGAAGCTGGTATTGGTGGCGCCGCCCTGCACGCCTACCGACTGCTTCTGTGCGCGCTGGTTGGC
>CBIGXK010000048.1:0-16008 GCA_966193805.1 uncultured bacterium
GTGTATTCTCAGCCCTTATGGGCACCCCGTGATGCTGCAAAAGTAATTGATTTTTATTTGGGCAGTTTGTAACCGTTGTGATATTCCTTCATCATGTACTCCTTGTTAAGCTTGTTGCTGGTGAACTTTTCAGCGGCCTTGTCCCATTCAACGCGTTCACCGCTGCGGTAGCTGATGTTCCCCATTTGCGCCACGGTGGCCACGTGCGCGCCGTCTTCTACGGAGCAATGCAGGTCGCTCATTTTGCGCGAGCGTACCACCGATACAAAGTTCTCCCAGTGCTTATCCAGTCCGTTATCGGAAGGCTTTGCCAGCGCCTTGCTGATCTTGTTCTTACTGTTCTTTTCTTCCATCACTTCCCATCCTCCACGATCGAGCACCAAAGTGGCATTGTTGCCGATGTAGGCAATGCCGTGATCCCTTCCATACGATCCGTTATCAATACCCATCGCATGATCCCAGATGAGGTTGAAATTGTCAAATTCATACAATGCTGTGAGCGTATCAGGTGTTTCCTGTGCCAGTTCGGGATAAGCGAATATACCACCCAGCGACACAACTGTTTTGGGTACAGGCGCTTTCATACCGAGCAGTCCATAATCGAGCAGGTGCACGCCCCAGTCAGTCATCAATCCACCCGCGTAATCCCAAAACCAGCGGAAATTGAAATGAAAGCGGCTCGAATTAAAGGGCCTTGTCGGAGCGGGTCCCAGCCATGTTTTATAATCAACTCCTGCAGGAGGCGCCGAATCGGGAACAACGGGATCGGGCTTCATCCAACCCTGGTAGCACCACACCTTTACGGTACGGATGTTTCCCAACTGCCCGGAGTGAACAAAATCTACCGCATCCCTGAAATGCTGCTGGCTACGCTGCCACTGTCCCACCTGCACCACGCGGTTGTACTTCTTTTGTGCGGCCACCATCGCGCGACATTCGCCAATCGAATTGCCGACGGGCTTTTCCACGTAAACGTCTTTGCCTGCTTCGCATGCATCTACCATGATGAGCGCATGCCAGTGGTCGGGTGTGCCCACGATCACTGCATCAATATCTTTTTTGTCGAGCAGTTGCCGGTAGTCGGAGTAAGTCTTCACTTTCGAAGTATCCACATTCATCTTCGTGAGGTCGGCCATGCGTTTGTCGAGCACGTTCTTGTCAACGTCGCAAAGCGCCACGAGGTTCACACCCGGTTGTTTTAAGGCAGAAGTCGTGTTTGCCCAGCCCATTCCGTTTATGCCGATGGCGCCGATGTTGATCTGGTCGGCAGCGGGAAAACGGTTCTTAAAAATGGCAAACGCCTGGTTGTCGAGAGCCGACAGCAAAGTGGCTCCGCCAATGAGAGATGATGTTTGGTGGATAAAACGGCGACGGTTGGACATGGCAACAATTTTAGAATGGAAAGTAAGTAAAAAATTCTATGTTAGTTCGATGACATGGTAGATGGCTTATCCATCATTTTGCCAGTCACATAAAAAGTACCGAACGGCACGAAAGAAAGCGCAAGTGCGACAAGCGTTTCCCTGATGGTCCAGCCGAGCGTTTGTTTCAGCAGCAGCACCGCGATCACATAGCCCACGAACAACACGCCGTGCGCCATCCCCAGTTGCTGCACAAGCCAGGGCTCCTGCCAGATATATTTGAGCGGCATGGCTATAAAAAGAAGCGAAAGAAAACTAACCCCTTCGAGATTGGCTATCCATTTGAATGCAGTGACTTTATTCATAGCGGTGCAAAGGTAAGGACGGGAACACGATGGGGCGATTTCTGCCTGGAATTACCATTTTTTTTGCGATATATATTTAATGCTTATATTTAACGCATAACCAACTGCCATTTGAGAAAAGGGGTCGCAATATTTCTCCTGTTTATTCACTTCTATAATTTTATAGGTTATAAGGCAATATTCGCCTACCTCGACAAGCAGGCATCCGATCATCTCATCAGCAGGTTAGACAAGGGAAAATACCACGAGGATGAACTTATTGAGGTCAAAATTCCTTATCAATCTTTATACGCGCCCAACTGGAGCGACTATGCACGGTTTGACGGAGAGATCGAGATCAACGGATCGCAATACAATTTCGTGAAAAGAAAATTTGCCAACGACACCTTATACCTGCTCTGCATTCCGAATAGCACCAGCACTAAATTGCAATCTGCCGAAAGTGTATTTTGGTCGTCCGTTGCCCAAACTGCCGATCATGCGAATGAGCGGTCGAAGTCCACGGCATTGAACCTCTTGAAGTGTTTTTCCGCCGACTGGAACGTTCCGGTTAACTATTACGACCTCGCCTGCCCCCAAGGTGCAGGCAATAAGCATATTGTGGCCCTTAACAAACCATTATCCAACGCTTTCCTTCCCTCCTTTTTCAAGCCTCCAAAGGCCACTGCGTAATCCTCGCTTTGCTAAAAGTATTGACGTTTCATCCCAACGTTTTGGATGTTCATCAGTTATGCGACTGGTTGTAGCCAGTATGCGCTGCTGCCTGTAACATCAGCATTCTTCCATCTCAAAACCCTTCCAATAATGCAGTGGCTCAAACACACGCTTAAGCTTCTATTGATATGTTCACTACCTGTCACCATGATGGCACAGTCGGCTCCGGTAACGGGCACCATTAGCGACCAAACCGGGGCGCCGATAACCGGCGTAACGGTGATGGTTGACCGATCCAACCAGGGAACGGCCACCGACGAAAATGGCAGATTTTCTCTCGACGTAGCGCCCGGCAGCTCATTAACCATCAGCGCTTCGGGTTATAAGTCCCAAACAGTTGCAGCAACCGGCAATCTTCAGATTACCCTGACAGAAGATGTTGCGGGACTCGATGAAGTGATTGTCACCGGCCTGGCTACCAACACAAAAAGAAAGAACCTTCCCAATGCTGTTGTCACGATTTCCAATAAACAATTAACCGGTGTAGCACCGGGGCAAACATTTGATGCCACGCTCAACGGCAAGGTTCCGGGCGCCTTCATCAACGCCAACAATGGGGCGCCGGGAGGCGGCAGCTCGGTAAAGCTGCGCGGCATTACTTCCATTTACGGCAACACGCAGCCGTTGTATGTTGTTGATGGTGTGATTATAGATAATACGGCAACGCCGGCGGGATTAAACGCCATTACCCGGGCATCTGCGGGCAACAACGCCTCAAACCAGGATAACCCCTCGAACAGGATCGCCGATTTGCGGCCGGAAGATATTGACCGCGTCGAGATATTGAAAGGCGCATCCGCCTCTGCTATCTATGGTTCGAAAGCTGCTGCGGGCGTTATTCTTATCACCACCAGGCGCGGCAAGCCCGGAGAAACGAGGGTTTCTTTTTCGCAGGACCTGGGCTTTGCCAAAGTGCGCAAGCTGATTGGCGTACGCAGCTTCTCGGAACAATCCGCAGCGAGCCTGTCGCAGGATCCCGCCACGAGCGATGCGCTGGTGCAGGAATTCCTCGATGCCAAAAATTCGGGCCGCATTTATGATTACGAAAAAGAGATGTATGGCAATACCGGGTTTCTCAGGAACAGTATTGTGACGGTAACAGGCGGATCGGATAAAACGAGCTTCTATTTATCGGGTGCCGCACGAAGCGAAGAGGGCATCATTAAAAGAACCGGGTATGACAATAAGAGCATTCGCCTCAATGTGGATCACCGGATAAATGACAATATAAAGATTGCGGTCAGTACCAATTTTGTGAACTCATCGGCAGATCGCGGTTTAACAGGAAACGATAATGCAGGCGTTACCTTTGGCGTAGCGCTTTCTTCCACGCCCGGTTTCACCGAATTGCATCCCGATGAAAACGGCGTTTATCCGCGCAACCGCTTTGCCGGTTCTAATTTCCTCGAAACGCGCGACAAGATGATCAACAACGAATCGGTGAACAGGTTCATCACCGGCGTTACCCTCGAAGCGGCACTGCTGCGGAGTGAAAGATCCGTCACCAGCTTCGTGGCAAGGGGCGGACTGGATTTTTACAACCTGCGTACACAGGCGCTGTTTCCCAGTTCCTTGCAGTTTCAGCAGGTGAACAAAGGAACGTCGATACAAGGGTTGACCACTAACTTCAACACCAACTACATTCTTTCGCTCGTCAACAGGTTTACGGCATCCGGGAAGTTGTCACTCACAACTTCCGTTGGCCTTACGCAGGAAAACATCAGCTATAATAATTCGCTGAACGTGGCCACGCAGGTAATATCCGGACAATCCAACGTTGACCAGGCGGGCGCCATCAATGCCACCCAGCTCCGCATCAAGAACCAGGATAACGGGTTCTTTATACAGGAAGAAGCAGTTATCGCCAACGCCGTGGCGCTTACGGGCGGTATCAGGTTCGACCGCTCATCTAACAATGGTGATCCCGAAAAATTTTATGCCTTTCCAAAAGGAGGCGTGTCATTTAATCTTACAGAGATGGGATTGAATGGCGGTAATGTGGTGGATAACATCAGGCTGCGCGCAGCGTATGGCCAGGCGGGTAACTTCCCCGCATACGGCAGCAAGTTCACTTCGTTTACCGTTTCCAATATCGAAGGTTTGCCCGGTTCGCTCATCAGCACACAGCAGGGGCAGGCAGGCATAAAACCCGAGCGCCAAACCGAAATAGAAGCCGGCCTTGATTTCAGCGTGCTGAATGGCAAGCTCAATTTTGAATTTACTGTTTACAATAAAAAAGTGTTTGATTTTCTGTTGCTGAACAATCTTCCTTCGTCATCGGGATTTTCAACCGAATGGGTGAATGCGGGCGACCTGCGCAACAACGGTATCGAACTCGGCGTCAACGCGCAACCGGTTGCCACCCGCAACATCAGGTGGAACACGAATATCAACTTCTGGATGAACAGGTCGAAAGTGACCAGGCTGGATATTCCGCCCGTACAGATCGGCGGGCTGGCAGGCGTTGTTGCCGGCATTTTCCAGATCGAAGAAGGAAAGTCGCCCACACAAATTATCGGCCTCACCAACGAGCCGGGCTACATGCCACCGCTCAAGTCGTGGGGCGACAACCAACCGAAGTTCCAGATGAGCAGCTATAACGAAGTGGTGTTCAAAGACAGGCTCAGCCTGCGTTTTCTTGCGCACTGGAAATATGGCGGCAAGAATGTAGACCTCACCAACCTGCAAAGTGATTTCGGCCAAACGAGTGTTGATTTCGATGCAGACAATAACGGCAACCACATACCCGACGGTGTTGACAGGATCATGAAAGTAGGCGCCACCTCCGAAGAGTTTGTGAAAGATGCCGGTTACTTCAGGATCAGGGAGATCGGTTTGTATTATTCGCTCAGCGACGTAGGCGTTGCTTTCATTAAGGGCATGAGGCTGGGTGTGTCGCTGAATAACTACATCACCGTAACCACCTATCCGAGTTACGATCCCGAGGTATCCAATTTTGGTGCGGGCTTTTCCAACGGGATCGATGCGATTCCTTTCCCTTCATCCAAAAGGGCCATGTTTCACATCTCGGTTGATTTCTAATGATTCAAAAAAAGATTATGCTTAAGAAAATATATATTCAGTTTATTGCCGTCGTCATTTTCGTCATCACTTTGTTTCCCTCCTGCAAAAAGGATTACGGCAATCTCAATAACCCCACCGTCGAGGCGTATTTGCAGGATGCCACGCGCGACCAGTTGAACAACCTGGTGAGCGGTACGGAATCGGCCATGCGCAACGAGTTAGGTTTGTATCTTGATGACATTGGCGTACTGGGCAGGGAGATGTACCGTTTTTCGGGTGCTGATCCACGTTATACTACGGATTTGCTTGGCGCCAGCGATGCAACACTGAACAATACTGGCTTCTACATTACCAACACCTGGTCGGCGAAGTACCGCGTCATCAAAAACTGCAACCTGTTGATCGAGGCTGCGGCAAATTCGACGGTTGTCGGCGATACCGAAAAGAAAGGATACAGCGGTTTTGCAAAAACCATCAAAGCCTACCAATTCCTGTTGCTGCTCAACCTGACAGGTGAAAACGGTATTCGCATGGCTGTAAGCGACCCGTCGAACCTGGGTCCGGTACTGAGCTACGATGAGGCCCTGCAGGCTATCGCCGATTTGTTCGACGAGGGTGCAGCAGATCTTGCCGTTGGCGAGGTGGCCTTCCCGCTGTCATCCGGCTTCAGCAATTACAATACGGCGGAAGGGCTCGTCAAATTCAATCGCGCGCTGGCTGCGCGGGTGGCGGTGTACCGCGGGCAATGGGCCGAGGCGCTCAGCAATCTTTCTGGATCGTTTTATGATCCTGCCGGCGATCTTTATGATGGCGTTTTTCATGTATTTGGCACCGGATCAGGCGATCAACTGAATTCAGCATTTTTCCCGCAAAACCAGGCCGGCGAAGTACGTGTGGTGCATCCTTCGTTTGCTGCCGATATTACGGCAAACGACGACAGGATCAATAAGACGTCGCTGCGCGCGAGCCCTGCATCTTACACCGGTTTAACGGGTGATCGCGATGTGTGGGTGTACACTTCCAGCACGGCGCCGGCGGCTATTATAAGGAACGAAGAATTGATATTGATAAAAGCAGAGGCAGAAATACATCTGGAACATTTCGATTTGGCCACCGATGCATTAAATATTATCAGGAATGCGCATGGATTGGGCAATTACAGCGGCGCTGCGAATGCCGATGCGCTAACCGATGAAATGCTGAATCAACGGAGATACTCATTGTTTTTCGAGGGGCACCGATGGATCGATCTGAGAAGGTATAACAGGATAGATGAATTGCCTATCGACAGGCCCGGCGATGATCTTTGGACCTCGTTTCCGTTACCTAATACAGAAGGATAATTCTACGAATATGAAAACATTTTTCCTGATCGCCTGCTTCGTGCTGCTGTTTGCCGCAGAAATATCGCGGGTGTATTACATCATGCCTTTTCCCGGCAGCCAGCAGTCTAACAGTATTGGCTATGCGTATTGGATCCACAACAACATTTTGTGGATCCGCATGTGCCTGGTGGCGCTGATCATCGCTAAAATAGGATCGGCGTTTAAAAGGAGCCGTCTGTTGGGTAAGATTATACTTGTTGTGGTGAGCATCATTTACCTGGTGGTGTTTTATCTTTTTAACTATCGCTTCCAGGCCGATAAAATGTTTCTCCAGCCTTCAAAGGTATTGTTTGAAGATTCGGCAGCAAGCCGTGTAGACCGTAAGAAACTGGTCCTGGGCGTGGCTATGGATGGCGAGGCGAAGGCATACCCGATACAGGTGATCGGTTATCACCACCAGATCAGGGATTCGCTGGGCGGCAAACCCGTGCTGGTCACTTATTGCACCGTATGCAGAACGGGAAGGGTGTTTAGTCCGGTGGTAAATGGTAAAACGGAGACTTTCCGGCTGGTGGGCATGGATCATTTCAACGCAATGTTCGAAGACGTTACCACCAATAGCTGGTGGCAACAGGCTACCGGCGTTGCCGTGGCCGGTCCGCTGAAAGGCAAGGCGCTTGCGGAATTACCATCGGTACAAACAACGCTCGACGTGTGGTTGAACAGGTATCCTCAATCGTTGGTATTACAGCCGGACACTCTTTTTAATCAGCAATATGCTTCACTAAAAAAGTTTGACGACGGCACCACGAAGGATGCGTTGGAAAAAAGAGATTCTGCATCGTGGAAATTCAAGTCGTGGGTAATTGGTGTTGACAATGATCACGGCGCCATGGCGTATGATTGGAACCAGTTGGTGAAAGAAAGGCTGATACAGGATTCATTGCCTCGCCTGCCGCTGGTGATCACTCTCCAAAGCGACACTGCTTCATTTAACGTTCTGAACAGGAATGTGGGAACGCAAACGCTCAGTTTTGTGCTGAACGATAGCGGCGGCATGACGGATACCAACACCGGTTCTTCGTGGACGTTGGCAGGGGAGTGCATTGACGGAGCGCTCAAAGGCGAACGGCTGTCTGCCGTACAGGCTTCTCAGGAATTCTGGCACTCATGGAAAACATTTCATCCCCATACAAAAACATTCGATTATGCCATTCATTAAAGTGGAAGAGCATTTACCGGGCATTACTGGTTTGCTGGAATTAAGAAAGGATACCTGGCAGCCCATTCGCGACCTTACGCAATTGCTGATGCGCGGACCGAACACACTCACGGAAGCGGAACGTGAACTGATCGCTATGACCGTGTCGAACGGTAACCAATGCACGTTTTGCACCAATGCGCATACGGCTGCTGCCGAAAGGCTGCTGGATGATAAGTCGGTTGCCGGCAAGGTGAAGGAAAATATTGATGAGGCGCCGGTTGGCGACAAGATGCGGGCGTTGCTGAAAATTGCTGCTGCAACAAGGATCAGTGGGAAAAATGTAACCACTGAAATGATTGCCGCGGCAAAAACTGCGGGTGCAACAGATGTGGAAATTCATGACACCGTGCTGATTGCCGCGTTGTTCTGCATGTACAACCGGTATGTAGACGGACTCTCCACCACGCTGCCCAACAATGAAAATTATTACCTCGACCTTGCGGATCGACTGGCCACTCATGGTTACATACGTTTGCCGCAGGGGTACGATCATCTCAAAACTAAACCGTAAATAATGCAACCAGCGTTCACTGTAAAGGCTCCTGCATCGGGCTCAAAGCAAAAAGATGCACATGTTGGTTTGTTCATTATTTCGTTTGTGGCCACTGCACTTGGCGGAACCATTTCCACTTTGATGTCTGTTTACCTGCCGGTAGTTGTAAACGAATTGCGCGCCGGGAACGCGGCTGGCGATCTGAATAGCCACAGTGCATTCATCAACGCGGTTTTTATCGTTGGCTGGACGGCAGGAGGCTTCACCTGGGGATTTCTCAGCGATCGCATAGGAAGAAAATCGGCGTTGATCATTTCCATCGCGTGCCTCGGCGTGGCTACGTTGCTTACCGGGTTCATGGACAGTTGGGAAGGCATAGTGATTTTCCGTTTTCTCAGCGGCTTCGGCATGGGAGGGATACTTGTGATTACGAATACGTTTATGAGTGAAGTGTGGCCCGAAAAGACGAAAGCAATTTTCATCGGCATACTGTCTATTTCCTTTCCCATCGGTATTTTTTCAGCAGGGTTAATTAATTTCTTTGTGTCGGAGTGGCGCGATGGGTTTCTCGTTGGTGTGCTTCCTGTGGTATTGGCGATTATTTCTTATTGGATTTTGCGTGAATCCACCAACTGGCAAAGCTCACATCATATGAAAGAGGCCCGCAGCGCTGCCGGCAGAAAATTGCTGGGCGGCGAAAATGGAAAAATGCTGTTGGTGGGTTCAATAACATTTGGTACGATGCTGATTGGCCTGTGGGCAATATTTTCCTGGCTGCCCACCTGGGTGCAGGGGCTCATTACCGATGGTGACGGCCATCGCGAACGGGGCATGAGCATGATGCTTTTGGGCGGCGGCGGTCTGATCGGCGGCTTTGCCTCTGGCTGGATATCCAACGCCATTGGTTTGCGCAGGTCGATGCTCATTTGTTTTTCGGCGTGTGCGATCCTGAGCCTGGTGCTGTTTAAAACGAATACTGCATTTAACCCGGTATTGATTTATTCAGAAATAGGGTTGCTGTCTTTCTTCTTCGGCGTGAGCCAGGGAGTGTTGTCGGTTTTTGTGCCCATTTTATTTCCTGTAAGCATACGCGCATCGGCAACAGGGTTTTGTTTTAACATTGGAAGAATAGTTACTGCAGTGGCGGTATTATTCGTGGGTGTGCTCGTGTATCTATTGGGAGGATATTCGAATGCGCTGTTTATTTTCTCGCTGGTTTTTGTTGTGGGATGGATAACGTTATTGTTTAACCGTTCAATCTAAATAGTTATGGCACATATAGAAGTGGATAAATCTTTAACGGGCATCAGGTCGCTGGTCATGTACAGGCCCGAATCGGGCGAACATCTTTATGCGCTTGCGCGGGCATTGCTGAGGGGCGAGTCGCCGATTGCGGCTGCCGACAGGGAACTGATCGCCAGCTACGTTTCATCATTGAATGATTGCGATTTTTGTATGAAAAGTCACGCTGCTGCGGCAAAGTGTTTATATGAAAATGAGGCTGCAGCCAATGGGGTTAAGCCCAATGATGACACTGCTATTGATCCCAAATTGAAGGCGCTGATGAATATCGCGGCGAAGACCACCAAAAGCGGGATGGAAGTGACGGTAAACGACGTTGAGCAGGCACGAAGCGAAGGAGCCGGCGATGCGGACATCCACGACGCAGTGCTGATAGCGGCGGTATTCTGTATGTTTAACCGTTATGTTGATGGGCTTGCGTCGTTTACACCAACCGATCCTGATGTATATGCAGAGATGGGAAAGCGGATGGTGGCCAACGGCTATATATTTCCAAAAAAATAAATCAATTTTATGGCTTATATTTCATTGAACAACGATTTGCCCGGCATACGCGGGCTGATGGCTTACCGCCCGGAAATTGCCCAGCCGCTGAATGAATTCGCAGAGGCACTGTTAAGAAACGATGACAATACTTTGAGCAGGGGAGAGCGCGAGCTGATTGGCGCGTATGTTTCTTACCTGAACGATTGCAAGTTCTGCCAGCATGTGCATGGAGCCATTGCGGGTCATTACCTGGCGTGCAGCATGGAGGAGATTGAAAAGATCAAGCGTAAGTATGAAGACAGTGACCTTTCGGATAAGATGAAGGCATTTTTGGCGATTGCGGCTGCCGTTCAGCAAGGCGGAAGAAACGTAACGCCGGAGATGGTTGACAGGGCGAGGCTTCACGGCGCAACAGACAGGGAGATTCATGATGTGGTGTTGATTGCGGCTTCTTTTTGCATGTTCAACCGTTACGTTGACGGTCTTGGTACATGGGCGCCGGATGACATGGAATTTTATGTCGAGCGCGCGCCGCGGAGGGCAGTTGAAGGTTACCTTCATTTTGATCCTAACAAACAATGATCATCTAAATTGTTTTATGGAACCTGGAGATGCCCAATATAAAAGTCCGGGAGTGTACATCGAAGAGAAGTCATCTTTTCAATTGAGTATACCGATGCTGCCCACCGCGGTGCCCGCATTTATCGGTCATTGCGGCGGCGGGTATTCCGACCTTGTTCCGAAAGTGGAGAAGATCGCATCGCTGCCGGATTTCGTTGCCTTATTTGGCGCAAGCTGTGCGCTGTACGATCACCTGCAGCTTTATTTCGATCATGGCGGTACGGATTGTTACATCGTGCCGGTGCAAGAGAACCTCAACGGATTGCTTGACGGAATGAAAATATTATCGGGTATTGAAGAGCCCACGCTGCTGGTTGTGCCGGGTGCCACATTCCTTGTTCATGACGAATATGTTAGCGTTGTAAGAAGCATGTTGCAGCATTGCGCCGACATGAAAAATCGTTTTGCGCTGGTGGATGTGTTCGCGGCCACGCAATATGATACGCAGGTTATCGGTCAGCACCGCCAGGATGTTGGCGAGGTTAATCTCCGCTACGGAGCGAGTTATTTTCCTTTTATTAAAGTAAATAGTGAAGGCAGTTCGAAAGTAATGCCTGCTTCTGGCGCCATTGCGGGAATTATTTGCCGTAACGATACGGACAAAGGCATTTGGAAATCGCCTGCAAATATTGCTTTCAATGACGACATAGAGCCGGTAGTGCTTTTGAACGAGCGGCAGAATGAATTGTTGAACGTGGATGCCGCTACCGGAAAATCCATCAATGTCATTCGCGCATTTGCGGGCAGAGGCACACTCACTTGGGGTGCCCGCACGCTTGCCGGTAACGACAATGAGTGGCGCTACATAGCCGTGCAACGCTTTTGCAGTTGGGTGGGCGCCTGTGCGACGAAAGGCTTGGCGCCACTGGTATTTGAAAATAACGATCAGGCTACCTGGATAAAGGCCAGGACTATAACAGAGAACTTCCTGGTTACGTTATGGAAACAGGGAGCGTTTCCGGGTGTAAAGCAGGAAGAAGCGTTTTATGTGCGCGCCGGTCTCGGACAAACGATGACCGCAGATGATATCAATAACGGACAGATGATCATCGAGGCAGGTTTAGCGCTATTGCGCCCCGCAGAATTCATCTTGCTGCGCTTTACGCAACAGGCCCAGCCCCATTAACTCCCTCCAAATACTGGATAAACGCTCCCTAATTCGGAATTTTCATTTTAATGGACTTTTAATATTCTTCAATGAATCAGTGAGTTACATATTAGGCATCGCCTTGGATAATATCAGGTACTCTCCACTGTCCATGATGTAACTCGCCAATCTTCTATGAGCTGATAACTCTTAATCAACTCTTCCAATGAACATTTTAGTATTGCTTTTAACTGCCGTGAGTTTTATTGCTATGCGCTCCCAGGCCCAGTTCTCCGAAAATTTTGACCAGAACATTACCGGTTTGAGCAGCGACTGCTGGCTCGTTAACCAGTTTAATTACTCTACAACGACGAATGATGTAATTAACGGTACAGGAAGCGCGTACACCAACCCGCCTACCAGTTCATCTGGTGAAAGGACGCTTGCAACGCCATTCCTCGACATTACGTCGACGTCGTTAACGGTTTCTTTCAAGTATAAAATTTCGAGTAAGATAGGCGGCAATGCTACCAGGACGATTAACATCGGCCTTGTTGATAAAAACGGAAATTTTACTTCTCTCCAGTTGATAACGATGGATAAAACTTTTCCGACTTCGGTTCAAAACCTTACCGCAACATATACTTTGCCGTCAACGGGCACATACAGACTTCAGTTGAGAGTTGGCGGTGCAACCGGAGATGGAAATTCGCGGGTAATCTTCGATGATCTTTCAGTGAATGCCACTCCGCATTACGGGCCCGCGAGCCATTGTAATACGCCGGGTATTGCGGTTGACGACAGCTATACGATCGAGGCGGTGAAACCTGTGTCGGCAAATTTGATGACAAACGACCAACTCCCTGGAGATAATGAAATATACACACCGGTGATCGTTGCTGCGCCAACATCCGGAACGCTGGTCGTGAATACCGATGGCACCTTCACATTCACGCCTGATCCTTCGTTTACCGGAGGAACCGTGACTTTTACATACAATCTTGTTGACAACGGCTATTCGCCGGCAACATCGAATGTCGCTACCGTAACCCTTAATTATCCTGCTCCGATGATACTGCCGATACTGCTGCTTGATTTTTCGGCTGACGTGCATGGCAGTGACGTTGATCTTGAGTGGAGCGTTGATAATAACGATGAAGGAAATTATTTTGAAGTACAGAAAAGCGTTGACGGCAAGTCGTTCGTCACGATTGATAAGGTATACGCCAACGAGCATAGTGTTGTTTACACATCGCGCGATGAACATTTATCATCTAATGTGCACTATCGGCTGAAGATCGTTAATGACGATGGATCGGTAACGTTTTCGAAGACAATTCTTGTAAAAGGCAGCGGTTTGTTAGGGCCGGTGCAAGTATTGGAGAACCCTGTTCAAAACGTTATTCGGTTTACATTGCATGCATCAAACGAAGCGGTGCAGTCTTTACAAATATTTTCCATAACAGGCGCAAAGCTGAGCGACACGAAGCTGTACGTTTCAAAGGGAATGAAACAATACAGTGTCAATGTTCAGCAGTTGCCGTCGGGCACTTATGTGATGATGCTGAATGCAGGATCCGAACGCAAGGCAGTGAAATTCATGAAGCGGTAACGGTTTTTGGCAACCGGTTACCGGAGCCGTCGAAAAATACGACTAAGGTTTTATTGAGTGACACAAGCAGTGTTTACACGTTCATTCTTTAAAACCTTTGTTATGTCTGCAAGAACTTTACTCATCTGCCTGATCATCGTGGCGGAGGCACGCGATGCACGCAGCCAGGCCAATACAAGTTTGTCGAACCTGTCGAACCCTACAAGTATCAACAGGGATCTGCTTCCCTCTCTCAACAACGTACGGACGCTGGGGAGTTCGGCCAGGTCGTGGCGGTCCATTTATATAGATGATGCCTATTATTTACAGGATCGCCAGGTGTTAACCGGTAACGTGTACAAGCAAAATATTTTTGTTGGGCACTATGCCGGCAATGCAAGCGTCACGGGTTCCGGAAATACTTTTGTGGGTTATCACAGCGGCAGGTACAACAGCAGCGGAAAGGGCAACACCTTCAACGGCTATTACGCCGGTGGAAGTAATATGTACAGCCAGTACACCTCCGCATTCGGTTACCTCGCCTTGTATTCGTTGAAGGCAATCAACTACAACAGCGCTTTCGGCGCCTATGCGGCCTATTCCCTCACAGGAGGCGGCTATAACGCCGTATTTGGCTACCAGGCGATGAAGGCCAATAAAACGGGCGGACGTAATTCTGTATTTGGTACAAACGCCATGTATACCAGTACTTCGGGCAGCGACAATGCTTTTTTCGGATACCAGGCAGGCATGACCAACAAGGGCAGTTACAATGCTTTTTTTGGTTCGTACGCGGGCAGTACCGTGAAGGGCAGCAACAATACGTTCATTGGTTACCATGCCGCGGGGTTTGTTGACAGTGTGAAGAACGCTACGGCGCTTGGTTATTATACGATCATTACCGCCAGCAACCAGGTACGCATCGGCAATTATGCCATTACCAGCATTGGCGGCTTCAGGCCGTGGTCGAATTTGAGTGATGGAAGATTTAAGAAAGATGTAAAAGAGAATGTTCCCGGGCTGGAGTTTATCAACAAATTAAGGCCGGTTACCTATACGGTGAAAAAGAAAGAGTTGGGAGATTATTACAGGAGAGTGACAGGTGCGAAAGAAGAAATGCCGGCTGTGGAAAATGAGGAGGAAGTGATGACCGGTTTTGTGGCGCAGGAAGTGGAAGCTGCAGCGAAGGAGTTGAACTTTGCGTTTGACGGTGTGGACGCCCCGAAGAACGAGCACGATTTGTATGCATTGCGTTATGCGGAATTTGTGGTGCCCTTGGTGAAGTCCGTGCAGGAGTTATCGAAACAAATTGAGGAAAGGGATTCGGTGATTGCGGAGTTTAAGGAGATATTGAATGATATTGCCCGGCGGGATGGCAGGCCATTGCCGTTCGACATGAAAACAGGGTTGTTGCAAAATTATCCCAACCCGGTAAGCAACTCGACAGTCGTGGAATATTCGTTGCCTGAAAAATTCAGGAGGGCGGAGATCATGCTCACCGATGCGGGAGGAAAGATGTTGCAGCGGTTTAGTTTGGGCAGTGCACAAAAGGGAAATGTGACGTTGAATATGGCCACCCTTGCCTCGGGCACATATAATTATTCATTGATTGTTGATGGGAAGATTGTGAATTCGAAGAAGCTGAGTGTGGTGAGGTAGGAGGTAGGGGAGGAGATGGGAGACGGGAGACGGGGAGAGGTTTTTAACTTTTAAGTTTTAAGTTTTAAGTTTTTCCCGAAGGGCAACGGTCTCTCCACACAAAGAAGCTCCCGAATTTCTTGCTACCTTTACATCCATGGACTGCCGCCTCACCATAGACAAGAAAACAGGTTTCCTCAAAATGCTTCAGGAAGCATTTGCATCCCGGAAACCGGTAAACATGCTGCTGGACGACGAAGGTCTTACCCGCGCAAACGGCACCATCACTTCCATCAACACAAAAGAAAACACCACCGTCATCACCCTCAACGACCATACGAATATTTCGATGGACAAACTGGTGGCCATCAACGGCATCTTCTCCGACGACTTCTCCGAGTGCTAGGTTTTATAGAGAATTTTCTACGGGTGGCTTTCTATTTTATGTAATTCTCATTTTGAAAAAATTTTTCCCAGGATGATACGAATTTGCGGATGCCAATCCACGAAATGCAAGCTGGATAAGGGTTTGGGGTGTTGGCATGCCATTGGATTCTACAGAGCAGGTTTTTCATAGGATATTGGATTTAAACACGGCCTGGATTTCTATCCGGGCCTTTTTTTGTGTTTTTGCGTTTGCGGAAGTCCACCCCCGGCGCTTCGCGCCACCCCCGCCAGCGGGGGATACCGTTACGCCAGCGGGGGATAGGTGTCACTTCGCGGTCCCGCTATCCCCC
>CBIGXK010000049.1:0-15908 GCA_966193805.1 uncultured bacterium
TAACCATAGCCCCCATGAAAGTCCGATTGGCCGCGCCATGAAAGTGAATAAGGAAGAAATGTTCGGCATGTATGCTGCACTCAAATCCTATCTCGAAAGGGATCATAAAAAGGAATGGCAGGACTGGCTCGACCGCATCAAGCGTATTCAGTCGCGCATTGAGAAAGTGGCGACGGTGAAAGGTGAAACCCACGTGGATCCCGGACCGGCGAATGCTTTTCCGAGTATGTTTGTTACGTGGGATCAAAACAGTGTGAAGATCACTCCGAAAGAAGTTGTTGAACAGCTCAGGTCAGGCACGCCGTCGATTGTTGCGGGAGGAAGGGGTAAGATATTAAGCATTGGCGTTGTGCTGCTCAGGCCCGACCAGGTGGATGTTGTGGCGAAGAGGGTGAAGGAGATACTGGATAGCGCGGTGTAAGATTTTTCATGTTCGAGGGTCCACCCACGTCGCCTGCGGCGACACCCCCGCCAGCGGGGGATAGGTTCACGCAAAGGATTTCCCCCGCTGGCGGGGTGGTCCCGATGAAGGAGGGAACGGCAGTGGACCGTCTACGCCCGCCTCTTATCTTTCGACGCAAAAATGTTGAGCACCTTCACGGTTGCCAGTTCGCGCGTCATATTGCTGAGCTTCATCGCATGCATCATGCGCAGCATCACGCGGTCGCGGCGCACCTCGCCCTCTTCTTTCACCTTATTCAAAAATCTCAGCGAAACCGTCGCGAGGATGGCGCTGAACACAAAGAACAGCGTCCAGTTGCTGAGTTGAAAAACGTTCACTACCGTGCCACCCATCGGCACTTTCAATGAATAGTTGCCAATCACATTATTCGCAGTAAGCAAATCAGCGAGCATGCCGCCGAAAATCGGCGCCAGCGCAGGAATGAATGCATTCACCATATTACGCGCGGTCAAATACACCATCGCATCGTCTTTCGACGTCAGCTTGTAACCAATATTCGAGAGCGACAGCGTAATACCCGCAATCGTTATCCCGCTTACGATGTGCAGCACCACCAGAAACGCAACGGTAAGCGCGTGGTTGCCTACAAAACTGAATCCCGCAATACACGCAATGTATATCGGTCCACAGATCCTGATAACCGTTTTGTTGCTGAACCGGTCACTGTAGTTTCCCCACACACGCACAAACGCTATCCCGCACAACTGACTGATGATGTTCAGCACAATTACCGTAGATAAGCTAATGCTGAGTGTTTTCAGCATGTAAACAGCAATGAACGGCGTGGCGAGGTTGAGCGAAAATGCCCACGCAGCATTGAAGATCAACAGCGTCCTGAAATTTTTATCCTGAAAAGGTTTGCGAATCAATTTGTACACATGGTCGTTCTGCATCTGTCCCAATGGCTCGGCAGCTTTACTTATCATGACAATGGAAATCATCCCGAGCACACCACCGATCAGAAACATAACCGGGTACGATGCGGTTTCATATTGCGGGTAATGCGCCTTGATGTAATCGATCGCCAGCGCAGTAAGGATGCTGAGCACAACGTTGACGATCTGCATCACCCTGGTTCGGTAAGAAAAGAAGCTGCCCAGTTTTTCCTGCGGTACCAGGTCCCTCATCCACGAGTTCCAGCTTGCACCTGCTATCGACCCAAACGCATAATGAAAAAACAAAAGAAAGATAAGTGCAGTAACGCTGGTTTCGCTGCTAACAACAAAAGGCAGTAAGCCAATCACCAGCAACGGAAAGCGCGCGAAGAACGAACAGATTACAGCAATTGCCCGGCGGTTGTTGTATTTCTGCACGAGCCAGATAGATACCAGTTGCAGGATGTTCAGCAGCGTCGGCATCGCCGCGAGGATGCCGATCTGAACATTGGACGCGCCCATTTGCATCGCCATCGCCACCAAAAAAGTTCCGCCGGTAAAGGCCACCATTGCTTCGGTAAACAATCCATCGCGGGTTACGTACGAGAGGCCGGAGCGTACCTGTTCGGGGGTGAGGGATACGGAGGGTTTAAGCATATTTATTTTCATCGGATTCTGTTGGCAAATTTGACTTTTCTACAAGGGATTGCTACACCCGTTACCTTTTTTATTGTTGCAATAAGGGTTAATATGTACCGTTTTCCGCCCCACATTTGTAGTTTACCGGATGGTATGTTAATTGTTCCCTTTGGCGCATGTACACATTGGGAATCAACTCCGCGTTTCACGACTCTGCAGCATGCATCCTCAAAGACGGAGAGCTGCTCGCAGCGGCGGAAGATGAACGCTTTACGCACATCAAGCACGGCAAACGGCCCATACCTTTTTCTACTTACGAAATACCCTTCCACAGTATTTTTTATTGCCTCGAAGTGGCTGGCATCCATATCAACGATGTCGATCATTTTGCTTACTCCTTCGATCCCGCTTTCCTGCGAGCACCCGAACATCCTTCTTTCGTGCAGGCGGTGACGAATGCGCGGCTCCACCTGCGCGACGGCTACCCGCATCACCTGCAAAAGCGATTTATCAATACAGTTATCCCTGAATCGAAATGGCGCTATGTAGAGCATCACCTGGCACACGCCGCCAGCGCTTTCCACGCCTCGCCATTTGAAGAGGCCGCGGTGATGACGATCGACGGCAGAGGTGAGTACGCCACCACCAGCTACTACATCGGACGCGGCAACGACCTGCAGCAGATAGGACAGGTGGGACTGCCGCATTCGCTCGGACTTTTGTATGAAAAGATGACCACCTACCTCGGCTTCCTTCATTCGTCTGATGAATACAAAGTGATGGCGCTGGCGAGTTACGGCAAACCCGTTTTTGCAGATATCTTCCGCTCGATGATCAATATCACCAATGACGGATCGTACGCCATCACTAACGATGACTTTGAAAAACATTTCGGTGCGCCGCGCAAACGCGACGATCCTTTCACAGAATTTCATTTTAACATCGCCAACTCCCTGCAACTGGTGCTGGAAGAGTCGGTCCTCCAGCTTACCAACTGGCTGCACGACGAAACAGGAATGGAAAATTTGTGTATGGCGGGAGGCGTGGCGCTCAACTGCGTGATGAATGCGGGCATCCGCGACAAGGGCCCGTTCAGAAATATCTGGGTACAACCGGCGGCCGGCGATTCAGGCACTGCGCTCGGCGCCGCGTTGTGGATAGATGCAAAGGAAAGAAAATCGCATACGCGCGCATTTCGCATGGACCATGCTTACTGGGGACCTGAATACACAGATGAACAGATCGAGAAATTTTTAAAGTGGACAAAAACGCCATTCAAAAAACTTGGCAACGTTGCCAAACAAACCGCCGAAATCCTTGCACAGGATAAGATCATCGGCTGGTTCCAGGGAAGGATGGAATTTGGACCGAGGGCACTCGGCAGCCGCTCCATCCTGGCATCACCCATCAACCCTTCCATGCAGGCAAGATTGAATGAAGTGAAAGACAGGGAAGATTTCAGACCGGTGGCGCCTGTCGTAATGGAAGAATATGCCAACGAATGGTTCGTCAATGCCACTTGTTCGCCTTTCATGCTGTTCATCTACGATGTGCGCCCTGAAAAGGCGGATAAGATACCCGCGGTGCGGCACGTGGACGGAACGGCGCGAATACAAACCGTCAATAGCGCACAACACCCGGCTTATTACAATTTGCTGGATGAGTTCAGGCAGCTTACCGGTGTGCCGGTGCTGGTGAACACGTCGTTCAACACACTTGGCAAACCGATTGTATGTACACCCAGGGATGCCGTCGAATGTTTCTGGGCATCTCCCTTTGATGCGCTTGTCATGGGATCTTTTTTAATCGAGAAAGCATGAAAAAGAAAATTTCTGTGGTGATACCCACCTATCAGCGGACGCAACTCCTGCAAAATTGCCTCAATGCGCTGGCGAAACAGGATTTTGCGCTGAATGATTTTGAGATCATCGTGGTGAGCGACGGCCCCGACCATCAAACACGCAGCATGCTGCACACACTCAATCACCTCATCCTTCCTTATGTGCAATACATGGCGCTGCCCGTCAACTCCGGACCGGCAACAGCACGCAATGGCGGATGGCTACACGCGAACGGCTCGCTGGTGGCTTTTACCGACGACGATTGTTTGCCCGACACGGCGTGGTTATCCTCGCTGTGGAGCGCTTATGTGGCCGCAGGAAAGCCAGAAAACATTGCTTTCTCCGGAAAGGTGGAGGTTCCCTTACCCGAAGTGCCCACGGATTTTGAACTGAATACAAGTCACCTGGCATATGCAGATTTTGTTACCGCAAATTGCGCATGTACAAAAAAGGCGCTCCACATGATCCAGGGATTTGATGAGCGTTTCAAAACTGCGTGGCGCGAAGACAGCGACCTTGAATTCAGGCTGCTCGAGAATAATGTTCCGGTCATTAAACTACAGACGGCAGTGGTCACGCACCCTGTTCGCAAGGCAGCATGGGGCGTAAGCCTGAAAGAACAAAAGAAGACGATGTTCAATGCCCTGCTGTATAAAAAATACCCTGCACTTTTCCGGGAAAGAATACAGCGAACACCTGAATGGAAATACTACCTGATCATCACTGGTTTCCTGGTAATGATCGCGGGATTAATCTTAAAACAAAACTCGCTGTTGCTAACAGGCGCCGTTGTTTACATTGGCCTTACGATATCCTTTATCGTTCATCGATTGATGCGAACGTCGCGATCGCTCAGGCACGTCATGGAGATGGTGGTAACGTCGATGATGATACCGTTCGCTTCTGTTTACTGGACGTTGTATGGATCATTAAAGTATCGTGTACTGTTTTATTAACCAATTTGCTTAACCTTGTTTGCAAAAGAAGAAATAAAATCCATTGCCATATTGCGGGCGCTTCAACTGGGCGACCTGCTGTGTTCCGTACCGGCGTTCCGCGCATTGCGCAAGTCGTTCCCAAATGCGCATATCGCGATATTGGGCATGCCGTGGATGAAATCGTTCGTGCTGCGTTTTAAAAATTACCTGGACGAATTTATTTGGTTCCCGGGCTACCCCGGATTGCCTGAGCAAGCTGTTGATCCCGCGGCAACGGCATCGTTCATCACCTCCATGGTTAAGCGAAAATTTGATTTTGCGTTGCAGATGCAGGGCAACGGTACCATCATCAATCCGCTCGTTGAATTGCTTGGCGCAAAGTACACGGGAGGATTTTATACAGAACATGATTATCGTCCTTCTTCTCCTTATTTTATTTCTTATCCCGATGGTATTTCCGAAATCCATCGCCATTTGAAATTAATGGAACATATCGGCGCGGAGCCTGCCGGCGACGAGCTTGAATTTCCGGTAACGGAAAACGATGAAGAAGAATTTGCCAACGCTTTTCTGCCTGTTGAACCGAAAAAATACATTTGCGTGCATGCCGGTTCGCGCGGTGCATGGAGGCAGTGGCCTGCTGAATATTTTGCACGGCTGGCCGATGAATGTTTTTACAAAGGATACATGATCGTGCTCACCGGCACCGCAGAAGAAATGCCCATCGTCAATGAAGTTGCCTCGCATATGGTGAACCAGTGCGTTGTTGCCGCCGGAAAAACCTCACTGGGCGCATTGGCGGTGCTGCTCAAAAATTCCGCGGGCCTCATCAGCAATTGCACGGGCGTGTCGCACATCGCTTCGGCGCTCAAAGTAAAGAGCGTGGTAATCAGCATGGATGGTGAGCCCGGGCGTTGGGCGCCATTGAATACGCAATTGCACACCACGATCGACTGGACAAAAAATAATTCTTTCGAAATCGTCAGGCAGGCAGTTGATGAGCGCTTTTCAGCAATTGAATGACGCTTTGGGCAACCTCATCGGCATCGGGATAATTTGCTTGCTGATCCATCACATTTTCGTCCATCCATCTTAATACTTCATTTTTACTTTTCAGTTCCTCCATCACCGGAAACGTGAAAACATGACTGGCAACGTTCCAGGGCGTGTGTTGTGGATTGGAGAGCGCATACAACACGACAACCGGCGTTTGCAGTGCCGCGGCAATATGAACAGTGCCCGTATTTACCGACAGTACCACGGGAGAAATGTCGATGAGCGCCGTAAATTCTTCGAGTGTCAGCAATCCAGCAACAGAAATTGACCGCTCAGCTATGCCGCTTCGCAGATGTTCCGTAAGAACTTTCTCTTTGTGCATTCCGGTTAGCAGTATCTGCACATCGGAAGCTTCAATTATTTTTTTTAGGATGATATTGAACCGCTCCCTTGGGTAAACTCTTTTTTCTTCACTCGCTCCGGGATGCACCACGATCCACGGCCTGGCAGTATTTAGTCCGGCATTTTTTATTTTTTCCAACATCTTCGAATAGGCATGATTGGGAACGGAAAGGCGGAGGTCAGTGAACTGCGTGGCAGCGCCGATAAATTTCACCAGTTCAAGGTCACGCTCTACCTGGTGCCTGATAAATTGATACGGTTCTTTATCCGGCAACCAGTGGGTGAGCAGATGGTAAGGATTTTCGCGGCAATAAGCCAGCCGTAAGGGAATGCCCGCCAGGTAGGCGAGCATGATGGAGGGCATGGGATTCTGACTGAATACGGAGAAGATGACCGCCGCATCAAAACTTAACCGGCGCAGGCTGTCCACCAACTGAAAATAGTCTGCCAGTCCTTCGTTCAAATGTGATTTTACCCAAGGCACATCGGCGACGATAACTTCGTCGATGCCCGGGATGTGGCGTGCTATGTTCGCACCCATTGAGGAGGTGAGTACGGTGATCCTGCATCTGAATGTGTCCTTGAGCGCATTGATCGCGGGCGACGACATCAGCAGGTCGCCCATGTTATCCAGCCTGATGCATAAGATATTTTTTATGCCGCTCCACTTTCTTTCCATCTTTTCTCTTCTTGTTTGCTGAAATGATATACCTGGCGGCGTCAGCAAAATCTTTTGCCTTGTATTTCGGCTCTCTCATGGCGCCCGTCTGCCATTCCGTTTCGTTTCCGTTATTGATTAATATTGTTCGACATCCCGCACGGTTGCCTGCTTCCACATCGTTCAATATGTCGCCGATCATCCATGATGAAGAAAGATCGATGTTCATATCCGATGAGGCCTTTAAAAGCAAGCCTGGCTGCGGTTTTCGGCAGTCACATTCTTTTTTGTACGGACCAGCGGCGCCTTCGGGATGGTGGGGACAGTAATAAAAGCCATCGAGATAGATGCCCAGGCTTGCACATTTCTCTGCAAGGGCGCTGCGCACATTCTCCACCTCCTGCGTGTTGAAATAGCCATAGGCCACACCCGATTGGTTAGAAACAACCACGAGCAGGTAAGCGCCAGACTGCAACAGTTGCAGTCCCTCTACTACCGACTCGCTTAAACTGATTTTGCTAACGTCTACATTATAGGGCACGTCGGGAATGATGGTACCGTCTTTGTCGAGGAATACAGCTTTGAATTTCATCAGTTATTGATTTTTGCGGTTAAACAGCTTTGCCGATTTTATAGTCGATATTTTTCAACGCATACACAGATCCGATTACCTGTCCGTACAGGGCGCCAAGCTCGTTGCATACTTTTTCCCAGGTAAACAATTCATGCACCCGGCTGAGCGCGTTACGGCTCATCGTGCTGCACAGCTCCGCATCGTTCAATAGGAGGGATAATTTATCCGCGAGCGCACCTGCGTTTGCCGGTGGTACCAGGTATCCCGTTTCCCCATCCAGTACGCTGAACTTAATTCCTCCAACATTCGAGCCGATTACAGGTGTGCCACATGCCATAGCCTCGAGCGGCGTAATGCCGAACGGTTCATACCACGGCGTTGTGATGAAAACGTCGGCTGCCGAGTAATAGAATTTAAGGGCATCCCGGTCTCTTCTTCCGGTAAACAACACCCGTTCGCTGACATCTCCGGCACGCGCAATTTCCTTCAGCCGTACGATCTCCGCATCCCGGGCGGGAGTTTCCGATTCTCCCCCCACAACAATCAACCGGCACGCGCAACCGCGTTTCTTTAATTCCGACACAGCCTCTATTACATTGTCTACACCTTTCCGCGGTACCATTCTTCCCAGTTGGAGCAGTATTTTTTCGTTGTCGCGAACGCCGATGGTGCGGCGGGCGATCTGCCTGTCGACCGGATAAAATTCACTTTTGCTGAATCCGCACGGTATCACCGTTATCTTTTCAATGGGCGCGTCATAATGCTTGACGAGGTCCCATTTGTCCTGCGGACATTCGGCAATGATCTGGTCGGCTTCCTGTACCACCCTTTTTTCGATGGCTATCCTCTCTTCGGGGAAGTCGTCGTTTTTACCCTGGAATAAACGTCGTATTACGCCGAGGGCATGGAAGGTGACCACAAAGGGAATATCGAGGATCTTTTTCAGGTCGGCGGCTACAAGCGCCGACATAAAAAAATGCGCATGAATAACGGCGTATTGCTTTCGTTGCCCGAGTATAAAATCGAGCATGCCTTCCCTGAATTCGGGCATGTGCGCCAGCAATTGCTCCTTCGCAATTTTATCCGCTGTACCGGCCTTGATATGCACCACGCGGATGCCCGGCAGCCAATCAACGACCTGTTTCTGTGTGGGATTCTCGCTTCGGGTGAAAATATCGACCTCGAAACCCATCAACGCAAGCTGTTTTGCCGTTTCTGCCACATATACATTCTGGCCGCCACGATCCACACCGCCGAGAACGGCGAGTGGCGAGGCGTGTTCACTGATAAACGCTATCTGCTTTTTCATAAATCCCGGTTTTTGTCGTGCTTCTGAATAGCCGTTCCCAATCGTTGGTGAAACGTTCGATGCTGAATCTCGAAAGCGCCGTTTTGCGGCCCTCGGCGCCGATAATTTCGGCGTATCGCTTCGAGTCGAGCAGCCTTCGCATTTGACCGATCAAATAGGAAATGTCGGTGTGAATGATTCCATTTGCTCCGTTTGTGAACACAGTAGGCATCTCGGTGGTGGCCATACCTACAACGGGCAACCCGCCCATCATGGCTTCGCACACCGCCAGCCCGAAACTGGTGTAGCGGATGGGGTTGAAAAAGAACCGGTATTTACTGATAAATTGCGGCAAGCGTGGATGCAACACTTCCCCCATGCCCACTCCTTCCGTTCCCATGCCTACCAAATCGAGCGGTATATGCTTTCTTACTTTCTGAAAAATATCCAGGCCCAGCAGCCTGCCCCTTGAAGGGAGGTTATTGATCACAACAATACCTTTTGCCAGCGAGCCGTCGTAGGCGACTCCTTTGTCGGTTACGCCATGTTCGATAACAGTCGTGCGGTTGCCATGGTTGTCCCACATCAACCTGTTGAAGTGCGTTACATGCACTACCACTACATCGGGATCGTCCACTACATGCTTTGTGTCGGTGGGATGTTGCCACGGCGGATCGTGCTCCAGGTAAATGCGTGGCAATTTTCTTTGATCCTCAGTGAGAATGCGGTATTGGTCTGAACTATAATTCTCTTTATGCTGGTATAGAATACAGTCGATCCTGAGTTTAGGAATATCGGCAACGTCCACTTCGATGACGTTCTCACCGAAAGGAAACGTTTCCCCTCGTCCGATGTTCCGGTCGGTGCGGTCGCGGTTAACGGGGATGTAGATCGTGTAATTTCCCTGCGAAAGATAATACAGGTAGCTGCCGTGAATGTGCCAGGTGAAAATGTGAAGTCGGTTTTCCTCTCTCATCTCTCGTTCTCTATTTTGGATTTTACTTTACTATCAAGAACGATACCGTGGCGAATAGTTGTCAGAAGTGTTTCTGTCAAATGAGCGTCTGATGAAGTAATTCTACAAGTCAGTACACAACCACCGACCATTTTCTTTCGAACTCCTGGCCGGGCGTTAGCAGGTTAATTCCTTCTTTGTTGATAAGTTCCTGTTTGGTAGAGGTGCTGTCTGCAATCCCACACCAGGGTTCAATGCAAACAAAATCGGCATGGGGCGCGGCCCACAGGCCGAGAAAAGGGAAACGGGGAAAACGCACCTCAAGGCCGTGCCGCGACTTTTTTGTTTTGAGTTTTATGCTGTCAGAGTTCAGGTATTTGAACACAATGGCGTCGTCCCGGAACATGTCTTTTGAAATATCGAGGCGGTTGTCGTTGGTGATAAACGGTACAGTGGTGGGTTCGATCAATCCCCCATGGGAGATCATCCAGCGCCTGGCGTCTTCCAACCGGCTGAATTCAAAATAATAATCGTCGTAGGCAATTCCTTCTTCCAACGGAAGCCGGAACGCCGGGTGCCCGCCAATGGAGAAAAACATGTTGTTCTGGCCTTCATTGAGAACAATGTATTTCACCTCCAGCTCATTGTTGACGATGGTGTACACCACCTCCAGCCGGAAGGTGAACGGATACATCGCCAGTGTGGCATCATCGCTGGCGAGCGTCAGGGTAAGTGAATTCCCGGTTTGCGCCGTCACCGCAAAGTCTCTGTCACGCGCAAACCCGTGCCGCGTGAGGTGATAAGGCTTATTGTTGTAATGGTAAGTGTTGTCTTTCAGGGTGCCCACGATCGGAAAGAGAATGGGCGACTTTTTGGCCCAGAAGGCCGGGTCGCCGCTCCATAAATATTCGAGGCCGGTTTCCTTGCTGAAGAGGCTGTCGAGCTCGGCTCCTTTTGATTTTACGCTGATCCTTAGCTGGTCGTTTTCAATGGTAAACATGTAAGTGGACGTTTTTGCGGGATGAAAGTTAGCCCCTTTTTATGCCAATAATTTTAGTAAATTTGCGGTTCTTCTGAAATAACTATGGCAAAATCTAATGGGAAGGCACCGGTAGAGGAACCCGAAAACGACGGCCAGGAATATATCGAGGTTTTTGGCGCGAGGGAACACAATCTAAAGAATATAGATATACGCATTCCGAAAAACAAGCTGGTAGTATTTACCGGCGTTAGCGGAAGCGGAAAATCGTCGCTGGCTTTTGATACTATTTACAACGAGGGGCAGCGCCGTTACATGGAAAGCTTTTCGGCGTATGCCCGGCAGTTCATTGGCGACATGGAGCGGCCTGACGTAGACAAGATCACCGGCCTTTCGCCGGTCATCTCGATCGAACAAAAGACCACCAACCGCAATCCGCGGTCAACCGTTGGTACCATCACCGAAGTGTATGATTTTATGCGGCTGCTGTATGCGCGGGCCGCAGATGCCTACAGCTACAACACCGGTAAAAAGATGGTGAAATTCAGTGAAGAAGAGATCGTCGCGAATATTTACCAGAAATTTATCGGGAAGAAGATTAGCATACTCGCGCCGTTGGTGCGCGGAAGAAAGGGCCATTACCGCGAACTGTTTGAAGACATCCGCAAAAAAGGATACCTCAAAGTGCGTGTTGATGGAGAGATAAAGGACCTCGCTGCAAAGATGCAGGTTGACCGCTACAAGATACACGACATCGAAGTGGTGATAGACCGGCTGGCAGTGACCGAAGACATGAAACTGCGCCTCGCGCAGAGCGTGCAAAAAGCATTGCAGACAGGCAAGGACCTCATGTTTGTTCTCCTCAACGATTTGAATAAAACTGTTCAATACAGTCGCGAGCTGATGTGTGAAGACACGGGCATCAGCTACGAAGAGCCTTCTCCCAATTCCTTTTCTTTCAACTCGCCGTACGGTTATTGTCCCACCTGCAAGGGCCTTGGCGATATTTACCAGGTGAGCATGGAAGCCGTGCTGCCCGATGATGGGTACAGTATCAACGAGGGCGCCTTCGTACCGTTGGGAGAAGCGCGCGAAGCGTATTCCTTCCGGCAGGTGCAACAGGTAGCGAGAAAATATAAGATAGACCTCAACAAGCCGGTGAAGGACCTTTCTCAGAAGGCCGTCAACGTTATTTTATACGGAAATGAAGAGGGAACCGGCACGGCTGAATTCGACTACTCCGATACGGAGACCAACGGAAACGTATATGCGGAAGAATACGAGGGCATCATTCCGCAATTGAAGCGTTGGTTCGGCGGTGGCACGAGTGATTCGGTGAGAGAATGGGTGGAGCAGTTTATGGAACTGAAAACCTGCCCCGAATGTAACGGTGCGCGGCTGAGGAAAGACAGCCTCTGGTTCAAGCTCGATGGAAAGAACATTTCTGAATTGAGTGAACTCAATCTCGACAAGCTCCAGGTGTGGTTCACTGACATTGAAGACAGAATTAGCGACAAGCAGCGAACGATAGCGAAAGATGTGCTGAAGGAAATACGCGAGCGGTTGCAATTTCTGCTGGATGTGGGCCTGAATTATCTTACGCTTAGGCGGCCGGCCAGGTCGCTGAGCGGAGGCGAATCGCAGCGTATCAGGCTGGCCACGCAAATTGGTTCGCAATTGCAGGGCATTACCTACATTCTTGATGAGCCCAGCATCGGCTTGCATCCGCGCGACAATAAACGGTTGATAGACGCGCTGAAAAACCTGAGAGACATTGGCAACAGTGTGCTGGTGGTTGAACATGACAAAGACATCATGCTGGCGTCCGATCACCTGGTGGACATTGGTCCGTTGGCCGGCAAGCATGGCGGCCGCATTGTGGCATCGGGTGTACCGGATAAACTTTATGCCAATGGTTCGGAAACGTCGCGATTTTTATTTGGCGAGAAAACAATTGCCGTTCCCGCCCGGCGAAGAAAAGGTAATGGCAGGTTTATAGAGCTTAAAGGTGCGAATGGTAATAACCTGCGCGGCGTGAATGTAAAATTTCCGCTGGGTAAATTGATATTGGTGACCGGTGTGAGCGGCAGTGGCAAATCAACCCTCATCAATGAAACCTTGTACCCAATTCTTAGCCAGCACGCGTATAATTCAAGAACGTCGCCACTGGAGTATAAATCTATCAAAGGGCTCGAGGCCATTGATAAGGTGATTGAAATGGACCAATCGCCGATTGGCCGTACGCCGAGAAGTAATCCTGCAACCTATTGCGGATTTTTTACCGATATACGCACGTTGTTTGCTTCGGTTCCCGAAGCAAAGATTCGTGGTTACACGCCGGGGCGCTTTTCGTTCAATGTAAAGAGTGGAAGATGTGATGTGTGTGAAGGTGGCGGGATGCGCGTGATCGAGATGAATTTTTTGCCGGATGTGTATGTGCATTGCGAGAAGTGCAACGGCCGGCGGTACAACCGCGAAACCTTAGAGATTCGTTACAAGGGCAAATCCATCAGTGATGTGTTGAACATGACGGTTGATGAGGCCGTTGAATTCTTTTCGGCTGTGCCGTACATCTACCGTAAAATAAAAGTGCTGCAGGAAGTAGGGCTGGGATACATCACGCTCGGCCAGTCGGCGGTTACGTTAAGCGGGGGAGAGGCGCAGCGTGTGAAGCTGTCGACGGAGTTGGGGAAGAAAGATACCGGCAAAACATTTTACATTCTCGATGAGCCTACTACGGGCCTGCATTTCCAGGATATACAGCTCTTGATCGACGTGTTGAACAAGCTTGTTGACAGGGGCAATACCGTGCTGGTGATCGAGCACAACCTCGATGTGATAAAGGTCGCGGATCACATTATTGACCTCGGTCCGGAAGGAGGAGATGGGGGAGGGAGAATACTATTTGAAGGAACTCCTGAAGAGTTGGTTAAAGTGAAGGAAAGCCATACGGGCAGGTTTTTGAAGAGTGAGCTGGGGGGGTGAGGGTCGGCAAGGGGCAAAGAGGAGACGGGAGACGGTTTTAACTTTTAACTCTTAAAATCCAATAAGCAATAGCAGGAAGTGATTAAGAAAATCTTTGTTATCAGGGTACTTGGAAATTATAGGGAACGGACCAGGTTTGACTCAACCGGATATTTAGATTTTAAAAATTTCCCTGCTGCTTACTGGTTTTAACATTTAATCATTTTATCGTACGGCAATCTGTCCATTGCCAATCTTATCGTCGTCACAAAAAACATCAAACACATAGGTCCCTCTCTCCATTTCACTGACGTATGATGTTTGCCTGTTGCGTATTTCGGATTGTTTAACAAGGTTTCCCTCGAGGTCGAAAATATAGAGCTGGTACACTTTTCCTTCCGACCCTTTCACTGTAAAGAACACCACCTTCTGCGCAGCATCGGGGTATAAACCGATCTTGTACGACTTGTTCAGTACTTGTTTGTAGATGAGGATAGAATCAGAATACTTGCCGTGCTGATTTAACGGTGTTGCATAAGCGGCGTATGATCCTGTGGAGACCATCAGCGCGAATACAAGAAACATAATAGCGATAAGGGTGAGGATGATCCTGGGTAAAAGTAATTTCATTGGCTCGTTAGTTAATTGAAAAAGGGTACGGATCAACATATATTTTCAATCAACCTCAGAATCTTATCGGACAATTTGTTGAGTTGCCATAGCGGCTGTTGCCGCCCAGGCGAACGCCCAGTTTAAATCCTGCTGAATAATAAGCATCATTGTTTGTGGCCGTGCCGCGCTTGTTGCCATCACCAAATACTCCTCCCGATTTATTTGCCATGCGTGCGGCCAACGCGGCCTGTGATGTAGGCAAATAATTATAGAACAATGCGGGGTCTATGTAGTTGGTGCTTACGTCGTCGATGTAGTCGGTAAACGTGTTCCTGTGAACGATCTCGAAGCTCAGGTTGACCGTTTCATTCAGGAAGTATTTGATACCGATGCCCAGCGGCAGGTTCATCTGTGTCAGCTTATAATCTTTCCTTTCGGCATATTCAGCGAAGCCCTGTCCCTCCGTGTGCAGCGGTTGCAGTTGCACCCACTGGTTGCTAACGGGATCGAATCCTTCGGGATTGAAGTGAAAGCCACCGATACCGGCAAGAACGTAGGGCCTTAGTTTTTTGTAAACATCTGAAGGGTCTTCTTCAAGGAATACCGTGGGGTAAACTTCGGCTACCAATAATGCTTCTGTGAACTTCGAACGGAAGTTGGAGTTGCGGATCTTACGTGCTTCTTCAAGGCCGCCTTTGCTTTTGATGATGGCGTCATCTCCTTCGAGCGAGCCAAAGTTAAGGGCAAGGCGAAACCCGAACAGCTCATTCGGCTGGTAGGTCACAAATCCCCCGAATGTGAGTTTCGTCATGGGGAAGTTGTTATCCTTGATGAATTTTGTTCCCCTGCCCATGTTACCTCCAAGGTCGCCGAGGAAGTTGGACGGGCCAACGGTGATGCCTGCTTCCATGAAGGAAGAGGATTCGGTCATTTGCCCAAAAGACGAAAGGGAAAAAAGAGTAAGGCAAGAGAGCACACAGCATTTCCAGACAGAACGGGGTAGATCCTGCTTCATGGATATTAGATTTTAGTTTTCAGTGGTCTGGGATCCGTTGAAATAATTCGGACAAATCCGGACTGAACCTATTAACGCAAAATCATGACTTTCTTGTGTGTGCGAGACGAAAAATAAAAAATCCTTCCGGGCTGGCCGGAAGGATTTAAAGACGTAAAAGGTATAAATGGTTGATTAATAATCTCTGTTATATCCGCCACCGCCGCCTCTGTTGAAGCCGCCCTTTTTGTAACCGCCGCCGCCGCCGGAGTTGCCTCCGCCAAAGCTTCTCTTTTTAAATCCGCCGCCTCCGCCGCCAGTTCCCTGGGGTTTGGGCTGAGCCTCATTAACGATGATCTTGCGGCCCAGAACTTCAGATTCGTACAGGCTGCTCAGTGCATTCTGCGCTTCAGTTTCATCAGGCATTTCAACGAAACCGAAACCTTTGCTGCGGCCGCTTACTTTGTCTTTGACGATCTTAGCGGATGTAACTGAACCGTATTGCTCGAATAAGGTTCTCAAATCCTCATCGGTCATTTGCCAGGAGAGGTTGCCTACGTAAATGTTCATTGTAACTGTTGATTTTAAGTTCTTTAATCCGATTATGAGAGTAGTTGCTACAATGAACTGAGGAAACCGGATTGAGGTAAGACACTACAGAACAAGAGAACTAACTACAGTAATCAGTAATGAAGATAAGGATTTTTTATTTTCAAATAATAAATTCTCC
>CBIGXK010000050.1:0-15256 GCA_966193805.1 uncultured bacterium
CATTTCCCCCGCTGGCGGGGGTGGCGCGCAGCGCCGGGGGTGGACAATCGGCAAATTGCGTATCAGATTATCGTACTCTTACTCAGCGACATATTCAACATGTTCACATCCGAAGGGATCCTGTTTTCAATAATATCCCTCACCAGGTCGCCGATGGTTGATGTACTGTAACTGTTTACCGGATCAATATCCCTGCTCACAAATCCGTGCGCCAATGTCCACTCCACTGCCGATCTTACCAATGCTGCCTCTTCCTTCATATTAAAATGATCCAGCAACATCGCCGCCGATAATATCGAACCCAGCGGGTTCGCAATATCCTTTCCGGCAGCCTGCGGGTATGATCCATGTATCGGCTCGAACAATGCCGAATGATTACCGACAGATGCCGATGGCAACAACCCCAGCGAACCACTGATAACACTTGCCTCGTCACTGATAATATCTCCAAACATGTTTTCCGTGAGCACCACATCAAACTGCCGCGGGTTGATGATCAACTGCATCGCCGCATTGTCAACAAACATGTAATCAACAGTCACATCACTGTACCGGGCGGCTATATCCTGCACCACCTTTCTCCATAATCTCGATGTTTCCAGCACATTCGCCTTATCCACCAGCGTCAGCTTCCTGCTTCTGCTTTGCGCATAAGCAAAGGCGATATGCGCCACCCGTTCAATTTCCTCCCTGCTGTAGGTACATTCGTCGAGCGCCCACGTTTTTTCTTCATTCACCTCTTTCTTTCCAAAATATATTCCGCCGGTAAGCTCCCGGATAATAATAAAATTGACATCTTCCAACTGCTTGTTCTTCAATGGCGACAGGTAATGCAGAGAAGGATAAGAGTTGACTGGACGTATGTTCGCAAACAATCCCAAAGTTTTTCTCAGTTTCAGCAACCCCTGCTCCGGCCGCACTTTCGCCTCGGGATCGTTGTCGTATTTCGGGTGACCGATTGCGCCGAACAGGATCGCATCGCTTTCGAGGCACGCCCGAATGGTTTCATCAGGTAAAGGATTTCCGGTTTTATCTATCGCGTCGGCACCCATGAGGCAATAATCGTAATGAAACTGGTGACCGAACTGCTGCGCTATGGCATCTAAAATTTTTACAGACTGCTGTGTTACCTCAGGGCCAATCCCATCTCCCGGTATTACAGCGATGTTCTTCTGCATGATATTTGGTTATTGTTGATGTGCTTCTTCATACTTCTGAATGTCACCTTTTATGCTCAACAGGAAATCGATGTCATCATAACCATTCAGCAAGCATGTTTTTTTGTATTCACTGATGTCAAAATGCTCGCTTTTTCCCGTCCTGTCGATTGTTATTGGTTGTTCTTTCAGATTGATCGTTAATGTTGATTCGCTGCCTTCACGAAATATTTCCTCCAAAAACTCATCCGACACCTGCACCGGCAGTACCCCGTTGTTCAATGCGTTGTTCTTAAAAATATCCGCAAAAAAGCTGGACACAACCGCACGAAATCCATAATCGAGCAGCGACCATGCCGCATGTTCCCTTGAAGAGCCGCAACCAAAATTTTTACCCGCCACCAAAATATCTCCTTTAAACTGCGGCTGGTTCAGTGCGAAATCTTTTTTCGGCTGTGCCTCATCGTTATTTACATATCGCCAGTCGCGAAACAGGTTTTTTCCAAACCCTTCCTTTGTGGTCGCTTTCAAAAAGCGCGCGGGTATGATCTGGTCCGTATCTATATTCTCAATAGCCATCGGAACGAATGTCGAAGTCAATATGGTGAATGCTTTCATTTATGCTTGTTTTGTCAGTTCCCGCACATCTGTTACCACCCCTGTTATCGCAGA
This sequence comes from uncultured bacterium, assembly GCA_966193805.1. Taxonomy (GTDB): domain Bacteria; phylum Bacteroidota; class Bacteroidia; order Chitinophagales; family Chitinophagaceae; genus Flavitalea. Next base: position 1,830 of record CBIGXK010000050.1, read on the forward strand.
CGCCGCAGCCGTGAGCGGGCTCGCCAGCAACGTGCGCGCACCGGCGCCCTGCCTGCCTTCGAAGTTCCTGTTGGAAGTAGAGATGCAATACTCTCCTGCAGGTATCTTGTCTTCATTCATACCCAGGCAGGCGCTGCATCCTGGCTGCCTGATCCGGAAACCGGCAGCTTCAAATATTTTATCGAGTCCTTCTTCCCTCACCTGTGCGGCCACCTGCTGTGAACCGGGTACGATCATCACGTCTACATTATCGGACTTTTTCCTTCCTTTTATAATCGACGCCACCAGCCGCAGATCTTCGATCCTCGAATTGGTACAACTGCCGATGAAAATATGCTGAACGGGCATGCCCAGCAACTGCCTGCCCGGTTGAAGCCCCATGTAATCGAGCGCCTTCTTAATGTTCCTTCTTTCATTTTCATCGGGAATGGAATCGGTTTCGGGTATTGAACCTTTAACCGGTATTCCCAGGCCAGGGTTGGTGCCGTAGGTGATCATCGGTTCGATGTCGCCCGCGTTGATATACATCTCCCTGTCGAATGTTGCATCCGCATCCGAATGCAACGCTTTCCATTCAGCGACCTTCCTGTCCCATTCTTCACCTTTCGGTGCGTACAATCTACCCTTGATGTAGTTGAACGTGGTTTCGTCGGGGGCAATCAATCCACCCCTCGCTCCCATTTCAATGCTCATGTTGCAAATGGTCATTCTCGCTTCCATGCTCAGGTTGCGGATGGCCGAGCCTGCATACTCCACAAAATATCCCGTTGCGCCACTGGCGGAAATCCGGGAGATGATGTAGAGGATAATATCTTTCGATACAACACCATCGTTGAGGTTGCCCTCGATGTTGATGCGCATCTGCTTCGGTTTGCTTTGCAGCAGGCACTGGCTCGCAAATACCATTTCGACTTCGCTTGTGCCGATGCCGAAGGCAATCGACCCAAATGCGCCGTGCGTCGAAGTATGACTGTCGCCGCACACGATCGTCATGCCGGGTTGTGTAATGCCGAGTTCGGGACCGATCACGTGAACGATTCCCTGGAAGGGATGCCCGAGTCCGAAGAGTTCAATATTGTGCCGCTTGCAGTTCTCTACCAGCTTGCTCACCTGGTTACGCGAAAGTTCATCGCGGATTGGCAGGTGCTGGTTGATGGTGGGCACGTTGTGATCGGCAGTGGCCACCACCTGCTTTGGCCTGAATAGCGGCACGCCACGGTTCTCGATGCCTTTGAAGGCCTGGGGGCTCGTTACTTCATGAATAAAGTGTTTGTCTATGTACAGCACCGAAGGACCATTGGGGATGGTTTTTACGATGTGCCTGTTCCATATTTTATCGAATAATGTGTTAGGCATTTTTTGTTTTTTTACACTGCATCATACAGCTACCGACTTATAGCCCTTCGCCATTTTATGCAGATCTTCTTCTACCACTTCTTTCTTCTGATCGGCGATCTTTAGAAACTGGTCGTACAAAACGTCTATGTCGTTCCTGTCATAATTATAACCAAGCTTCGACAAGCGGTGTGCCAATGCACTGCGGCCGCTTCGTGCTGTCAGCACAATCTTCGAAAGTTCGGCGCCCACTTCTTCGGGGTTGATGATCTCGTAGTTGATGGCATCTTTGAGGAACCCGTCCTGGTGGATGCCCGAAGAATGGGAGAACGCATTGGCGCCCACAATGGCTTTGTTCGGCTGTACCGGCATCCTCATGGTATCACTCACGATCCTGCTCATGGGGTTGAGCATTTTTGTGTTGATGCCGGTATAAAATCCCATGCTTTGATGTTGCCTGATGACCATCACCACCTCTTCGAGCGAAGTGTTTCCGGCTCTTTCTCCGAGGCCGTTGATGGTGCATTCGATTTGCCTGGCGCCATTCATAATGCCGGCAATGGAGTTGGCAGTTGCCAACCCAAGGTCGTTGTGACAGTGACAGGAGATCACTGCTTTATCGATATTGGGAACGTTGTTTTTGAGATAGGCTATTTTTTCGCCGTACTGGTGCGGAAGGCAATACCCGGTTGTGTCGGGGATGTTGACCGTTGTGGCGCCGGCGGCAATTACCGCTTCAACTACGCGCGCCAGATATTCATTATCGGCGCGGCCCGCATCTTCACCATAAAATTCTACATCGTCGGTGTAGTTGCGCGCCCACTTCACGCATTGGACGGCGCGTTGCAGTATTTCTTCGCGGGTTGAATTAAACTTTCCTTTAATGTGGAAATCGGATGTGCCGATACCGGTATGTATGCGTGGCCTTTTGGCATCTTTTATTGCTTCGGCAGCCACCTCGATGTCTTTTTGCACCGCCCTGGTGAGGGCACAAACTGTGGCGTTCCTGATGACCCGTGAAATTTCCTGGACGGATTTGAAGTCGCCCGGGCTCGAAACAGGAAAGCCAGCTTCGAGTATGTCCACTCCCAGCTCTTCCAGCTTCAGTGCCAGTTCAAGTTTTTCGCCGGAGTTGAGTTTGCATCCGGGAACCTGTTCGCCATCGCGGAGGGTAGTGTCGAAGATGAAAATTTTTTCAGCCATAGGTGCGTGTTTAATAGTCTGTTTTTATCGAAATCGAAAATATCTATAGTTCTTTGCCCTTCGAAATCAATTTTGTACCTATTTTACATTCCTGAAATGCTTTAAACCACCTTGAAAAGCAGTCCAGGTAAGGATTTAAAGATTCTTAACTACGATGCCCAACAAATCTACAGATGCCCTGTTCCAGCTTGTAAAATCTCTCGAAAAGGCCGAAAAACGCAATTTTAAGTTGTACATCAACAGGAATTCCGGAGGTGAGGATCTAAAAATCGTGCAGTTATTCGACGCGTTGGATAAAATGCAGGAGTATGATGAAACCCAGCTTCTGAAGAACAAGAGCATCAGAAAACAGCAACTCTCTAATATCAAATCCCATCTTTACCGTGAAATTCTTGCGAGTCTACGGATCATCAAATATACAGATAATATTGATTTGCAGCTTCATGAGCAGATGGCGTACGCCCGTATCCTCTACAATAAGGGCCTTTACCACCAGTCTCTCCGCATCCTCGACAAAATGAAGGAAACGGCCCGCGACAACAACCAGTATTCGTACCTCATGCAGGCGCTTTTCTTCGAAAAGAAGATAGAGGCCCTTCACATTACGCGGAGTATGCAGGACCGTGCCGACACCCTCACGGAGGAGGCCGAGGCAACCAATCAAAAACTGGTGAGGATCAGCCGGTTATCCAACCTTTCGCTGCAACTGTATAGCTGGTACATCCGCCACGGCAATACCCGGAACGCCGAAGACGAAGCGGCGATCAAGACTTTTTTCGAGGACCATATGCCCCGCAGCGGCACCTCGGTTCAGGGCTTTTACGAGCGCCTCTACCTGTACCAATCGTATTGCTGGTACACCTTTATCCGGCAGGACTGGCTGAAGTATTACCGGTACACCAATAAGTGGGTAGAGCTGTTTCGCAGTTATCCCGATATGATCCCCATCGAAACGGCCCACTACATCAAGGGTATGCACAACCTCCTCAACGCGCATTTCGGGTTGAGGAACTATCCCAGGTTCAACCGAACACTGCGTGAGTTTGAGGATTTTTCGAAGTCGGAGCTGGTCGATCTCAATCCCAACAACCGCATTCAGACCTTTGTTTACCTGCACATCGCGCTCATCAATAAACACTTCCTTGAGGGCACTTTTACCGAAGGACTAAAGCTGGTCGAATACATTAATGAAAAGCTTGATGAGTACCACCTGTATCTAGACCGCCACCGCGTGCTGGTGTTCCATTATAAGATCGCGTCCCTGTATTTTGGCAGTGGCGACTACGAGCAGGCGATCGACCACCTCAACCTGATCATCAACCGCAAGGTGGATCTGCGCACCGATTTGCAGTGCTATTCGCGGCTGCTGCACCTGATTGCGCATTATGAGCTGGGCAACTACCAGTTGGTGGAGTACCTGGCGAGATCGGTGTACCGGTTCATGGCGAAAATGGAGCACCTGAGCGGGGTAGAAGAAAAGATACTGGAGTTCCTGAGAAATTCTTTCAGGATCAGGAAATCGGAGTTGAAGGGTGCTTTCCGGACGCTGCTCGACGAGTTGAAGAAGTTGGAGAATAACCCGCTTGAAACGCGGGCGTTCAGTTATCTCGACATCGTGTCGTGGCTGGAGAGCAAGATTTACGGCGTTCCTGTGCAGGAAGTGATCAGGAAGAAGTATTTAGAGAGGAAGGGAGCGCGGGAGACGGGAGAGCGGAAAGGCAAAGGGCAATAGGCAATGGGCAATAGGCAATAGGCAAAACATTGATGTGAGTTGTACTTTTAACTTTTAACTTAAAATCAAAAAGCCCTCTCATCTTTCAGAAAGGGCCTTTGCTTAAAGGGTTTAGTCACGCCTGGGGCGGGTTTAGGGGTTAGGGTTCAGAGGTTAGCAGGATGTAGGGAATAAGGGTCAATGGGCTCATTAATTTTTCATCTCGTAGTTCAGGGTAAGCGTTGCTTCCAAAAGGGTTTAGAGCTTAGGGGTTAAGAGCTCAGGGGTTACAGTTCTTTTTGGTAGAACAAAGATGCACCCTCACACACCCTGTTTCAAACTTTTTCAGGTCCTTCCTTTTTAAAATAACGGTTTATTTTAAGGCCGATATACATAAACCCTTATTCGCGTTTTGCCTTTACGCGCGCCGCTCCATGATCAATGCTGCGATCTTATTGTGCAGGTCCTCCGGCCGGAAAGGCTTGTGTATATAATCAACAAAACCCTTCCTGATTAAATCGCTTTGCATATTCTCATAAACGGCAGCAGTGAACGCCATGGCGGGCACTGTGTCGTTGAATCGCCTTATCTCCTTCAGCGCGGTGGGCCCATCCATTTCCGGCATCTCGAGGTCTATCAACATTAAGTCGTAATGATCTTTTTTGAATTTCTCCACTGCCTCTCTCCCGTTCGTCGCCTCTCCCACCTGTATGCCCCACTTATTCATGAACCGCTTTGCGATGGTAAGGTTCACTTTGTTATCTTCTGCCAGCAACACTTTAACACCGTTGAGCGGCACGAGCTGCTGCGAATGATTTTCTTCCGCATACAACCTGCTCTCCTGGTTTACTTTCAATTCTATGGTGAAAAAGAATTCACTGCCCTTGCCCTCCTGGCTCTTCAGCATCAGCTCGCTGTTGAACATGTTGATGAGGCGCTTGCTGATGGTGAGTCCCAACCCTGTGCCGCCAAATTTTCGCGTGGTATCTATATCTCCCTGCGAAAAGCTCCTGAAGATTTCGCGATGCTTATTTTCGGGTATGCCGATGCCGGTATCTTTCACCACGAATTGAACGGTGGCCCTTTCACTCGTAGAAAAAAGCTGCTTGGCAGTGAGACTGATACTGCCCCTGTCGGTGAACTTTATCGCATTCGACAACAAGTTGCTCAGTACCTGGTTCAGCCGCGTTTCATCGGTGTACATTTCATTGTCGAGATGAATATCTATCGCGGTATGAAATCTCAGCCCTTTCGCGTGCACCTGGCCCGAAAACTGGCTGATGATCCTGTTCAGGAACTGCATGATGTTGACGGGCCTTACTTCCAGTTCCAGCTTGCCGGCTTCTATTTTATGGTAGTCGAGAATGTCGTTGATCAGCACCATCATGTGGTCCGACGAATATTTCAGCACATCGAGATTAGGCTTTTGATGAGGCAGGTAATTTTCCTGCAGCAACAAATTCGACGCACCGATGATACCATTGAGCGGCGTGCGCAATTCGTGACTCATGTTCGAAAGAAAGCGCGACTTCGTATTTGCCGCCACTTCGGCTTTTTTCTTCGCTTTCAGCAATTCGAGCTCCGCCTTTTTCAGCGCGGCATTTTCCTTCAGTATCGCTTCTTCATTGTCTTTGTTCACTCGTAAAATTGCATAGGAAAACATGAGCGTAAGCGCCATCGACATCACCAGGTTGCCCGAATATATCCTGTGATATAACGCTTCCGGAATGATCTGGAGCGTACCGTGCACAAGCGGACTGAAATTAAGACACACCAGCGCCGACACTACCGTTATTGAATAAACGATGATCCACGAATGAAAGCTTTTGCCAATGCTCACCACAAACGTGAGTACAAGAAAATAAGGGAAATAAAATAAATAGGCGCCCGCGTTCAATCCCTCAACATAACTGATAATGATGAGGTAAAGATTAAGGTTGACGACCGATATAATGCGGGCCACCTCCAGCTTTTTTCTTGAATTGAAATAATAGGCAAGAAGAAATAAATACGCGGAGGTGATATTAATTAATGCACTGATGTAGAGGCTAATCAGAAAGTAGTTGATAACGGAAACGAAGTTGACCAGCAGCGCCAGCACCACGAACTGGTTGAGGCGGATGATCTTCTTGACCTGCTCCTTTGAAGTTTCGTTACCGATGCCAGAATACAGGATATCCCGGTAAATTAACCACCCCAGATATACTATTTTCTGTTTCATAGAGTTATTGGAAAGGCAGGATCCGTGATGTAAACGGAAAAATCCAAAATCTATTACCTATGAACCGGACCAATGGTCATAAAAAGTTCAAATTCAACGAAAAAATAGACGAGAACTGGCTCCACAGTCTCTATGAAGACGATTACGCGTACATCGCCGAAGTGTTCAACTCGGGCATAGAATCGTTCCGCGAGGACCTGCCGGCGCTTACCACCGCCTTTGAATCGTCCGACATCCAGGCTCTCAAAAGATCGACCCATAAGCTGAAACCTGTTTTCGGCTATGCCGGCCTCCTCTTTCACCAGGAAATGATGGCACGTTTTGAGAACGCCTGCGCCAACACCAGCGACACCTCTAACCTCACCCTGCAATACATCGAACTGCTCGACCTGATCCGCGACGGTAAGAATATTTTAATGGAAGATTACAAACGGCTAACGGATTTTACCTCATGAAACTCGACTGCGTAATAATAGAGGATCTTAAAGTGGCCGCCGACTACCTGATGCGTTGCTGTGAAAAAAGCGGCCGGCTGGAGGTAAAGGGACATTTTCCGGATGTTGCCAGGGCCCTTGAATTCCTCAACGAAAACACAGTTGATCTTTTGTTCCTCGACGTGGAGATGCCCGGCGCCACCGGTTTCGACCTGCTCGACAAGATCGCCTATAAGCCGAACGTAATACTCACCACATCAAAAGAAAAGTACGCGTACAATGCGTTTGAATATCATGTGTCCGACTTTTTGAAGAAGCCGTTCACGTATAACCGCTTCATCGAAGCGCTGAATAAAGTGGAACAGGCAATGCAGCATAACGGTGCGGATGCAGAACAGGCCGACCATATTTTTATCAGGTCGGAAGGAAAATTAATTCGTGTGAATAATGATGACATACTCTATATCGAAGCCGCCGACGATTATGTTTGGTTCATCACGGCGGGAAAGAAATATATCACGAAGAATACCATCAGGGGCCTCGAAGAAAAGCTGAACGGCGACCAGTTCATAAAAATTCATCGCAGTTATATCATCAACATCGCTAAAATTGAAGACATCCTTGAAAAAGAGGTGATTGTGAACGGCACAAACCTGCCATTGAGCAAAAATGCGCGTAGCGACGTGATGAGAAAAATGACCATCCTCTAACTTTCACCGACGATTTTCGCCCTCTCACCCCCGATTTTCCCTTCCTCACCGAATAAATTGGCATAGACAAAAACTATTTTTCACTTTTGTATTCGGATGTGAGAGACACGAAGGGAAAACGGAAATAACACAACAGACGAACAGAAGGAACAACAAAAACGCTTAAACCCCTAACCCCTATAATTGCTCTTTTAAAAAATGAAAAAGTACTGAAGGAACAGCACATTTTCATGATGTTTTGATTTATTTAGGATTTCGATTTCGGATCCGGACCTCTTCGCGGGGTCCGGTTTTTTTCAACTTTGGCTCGTTTTGATTCGTACCCATAAAAATCCAATACTATCAGAAATAACCGGATCTGATTTTACCAAGAAAACCAATTCCCTTTAAAAGAACCAATTAATCTCCTCGAGAAGAACCCTAGACCGTACAGTTTTCTGTACCCAGATGAATCGATGATTCAATTGACGACCCTTTCGTAAGTGTTTAAAAAGCCCGCCCTTTCTGGCGGGTTTTTTATTTTCGGTCCACCCCCGGCGCTTCGCGCCACCCCCGCCAGCGGGGGATATGCCGCCTCGCGACTTTTGCCCGATTCCCTCCAGCGGGGGCTACGTATCCTCCTCCGGTGGGGGTAGACCTCACGCTTCCGCCTGGTTGCGCAGCAGATCCTCAAACTCATCAGCCTTCCTGATCAGCCGCGGAACGCCGTTCTCCACCAGCACCTCGGCCGGCTTATACCTGGAATTATAATTAGAAGACATCTCAAAACAATAAGCACCCGCATTCTTAAACACCACAAAATCCCCCTCCCTTATCTCATTCACTTCACGGTTAGTGGCAAACGTATCGGTTTCACAGATGTTACCGGTGATATTGTAAATCTTGAACGCACCTTCAGGATTTGAAATATTCACGATGGTGTGCCACGCATCATAAAACATCGGCCTGATCAAATGATTCAAACCCGTGTTCAACCCCGCAAAGGTAATAGCAGGCGTTTCCTTGATCACATTGACCGTGGCAACAAAATACCCTGCCTCGCTCACAATAAATTTTCCCGGCTCAAACCACAGCCGCAGCTTTTTACCCGCCAACTTTTCAAACGCCGATACTGACTCTGCCAGCCTTTTACCGAGCAGGTCTATATCCGTTTCATGATCGCCGGGGCGGTAAGCCACTTTAAACCCACCACCAAGATCCAAAAACTCGAGGTTCTCAAATTCCTTCGAGAGGTTAAACAGCAATTCAACGCCTTTCACAAACACGTCAATGTCTTTGATGTCGCTGCCGGTGTGAATGTGCAATCCACGAATCACCACACCGGTTTCCTGCACCACCTTCTTCACCTCGTTGATCTGCTCGATAGGAATACCAAACTTGCTCGCATCGTGGCCAGTAGAAATTTTGATGTTGCCGCCTGCCATAATATTGGGCCGCAGCCGTACGCCCACCGGGTATGATGCCCCAAACTTCTGCCCAAACTTCCTGAGATTCGAAATGCTGTCTATGTTGATGTTGACGCGAAAAGCGGCTACTTCTTCGAGTTCGGCAAATGAAATATTGTTCGACGTGTAGAGGATGCGCTCCGGCGTGAACCCCGCATGCACCGCCAACTTCACTTCGTTGGACGAGCTGCAGTCGATGTTGCAGCCTATGTCGCGGATAAAACGCAGCACGCTCAGGTTGGTGAGGGCCTTGCAGGCATAGAAAATATTCGCATCAAACCCCGCGAAGGCGTTCTTCAGGCGTTGGTATTGCGACTTTATTTTTTCAGCGTTGTAAACGTATAGTGGAGATCCGTAGGTGTTAGCGAGCTTTATCAGGAATTCATTTGAAAGATGCATGGATGAGTGCGTAATTTACGGGGTATTCTGTTCGTCGTTATTTTCTTGTTCGTTGTCCGGTTCGCTGCCCTGGTCGCCCTCAATACCCGGCTCCTTCAGTTCGCCATTCTCCGTAACGATCAAAGCCGATTCTTCAGCCATCCTGTTCACCATCGTGGGGTCAACCATATCTTCACTGAACACCTCTTTCAGTTTAGGCAGGTCATCGGCTGAATTAATACCGAAGTAATCCATGAACGTACGCGAGGTATTATAAATAAGGGGCTTGCCGGGCAGTTCCTCATTTCTTCCGCTGATCACGATCAGTTCCTTTTCGAGCAGTTTCTGAATGGAATAATCGCAGCTTACGCCCCTGATGCTTTCGATATCGCCCTTTGTGATAGGTTGTTTATACGCAATGATCGCCAGCGTTTCAAGCGCCGCGGCCGATAATTTTTTCAGGTATTTTTCACCATTCAGTTGGGCAATGGTTTTGTGGTATTCCTTCTTGGTAAGAAATTGCCATCCTCCCCCGCTTTCCCTCATTTCAAAGGGGTAGAAGTCGGAGCCGTACTTTTCAACGATACCCTCAAGCGCCGTCTGCACCTGTTCCATGGTAATCTTATCATCCATAAAGCCGAAGGCGTTATTGATGAGATCGGTGATGTCGATGGGAGTGAGCGGCTTGTCGCTTGCGAAAACCAGCGCTTCGATATGCGGAATGAGGTTGCCTATTTCCATTTTAAGTTAAAACGTTTTATCCGTTTAGGGCAGCGGCGCCACTAACGATCTCGGTAAGCTCGGTGGTAATTGCAGCCTGGCGGGCGCGGTTGTAAGATATCCTCAGCGACTTGAGCAACTCGTTCGCGTTCTCGGTGGCTTTGTCCATAGCGGTCATGCGCGCGCCATGTTCCGAGGCGTTCGCATCCAGCACCGCCTTGTATAATTGGGTGTTCAATATTTTGGGCATCAGCTCGCTGATCAACTGCTCCTTCGACGGATCATAGATGAAATCCGCCTTCTTCGCGCCTTCCTTCGATTCGACTTTTGGTATGGGCAGAAAACGCTCAACCACAAATTTCTGCGTGGCGGCGTTCCTGAACTCGCTGTAAACAATCTCGATCCTGTCGAAACGCTTTTCTTCGAAAGCTTTTACGGCGGCCTGCGAAGCGGCTTGTACGCTTTCGAAATTCAGATTGAGAAAAATATCTTTAAACTGGGCATCGACCCTGAACCTGTTTTTTAGAAAATGCTCATAGCCCTTCTTGCCAATGGTCCAAAGTTCTACATTTCCTTTCTGCGCCTGCGCGGCGTATTTTTCGACGATGGCCAGCTTTGCCAGCTTGATGATGTTCGCATTGTAGGCGCCGCATAGACCCCTGTCGCTGGTAATCACGATCAGCAGTACATTTTCGACCGGCCGTTCGACTGCCAGGTTCATTCCCAGATCGCCCTCAGAATTGCTGACGATGTTGCTGAGCAGCTCCTGCAGCTTCTTTGCATACGGCCTCATCTGGACGATGCCATCCTGCGCCTTGCGCAGCTTGGCCGCACTCACCATCTTCATCGCCTTGGTGATCTGCTGCGTGTTTTGCACGGATTTTATACGGTTACGTACTTCTTTTAACTGCCCTGCCATAGTGATTTTTTTAACCGGGTGCAAAGGTATGTTTTTTGCCTTACTTTTATGCCTTATGGCAAAAGCAAAAGCTAAAGCTAAAAAGAAGGACCAGCCGGTCATTCTTATCACCAATGACGATGGAATAACCGCCCCCGGAATCCGCAACCTTGTTGAAGCCGTAAGGGATCTCGGAAAGATCGTTGTGGTGGCCCCCGATAAGCCCCAGTCGGGCATGGGTCACGCCATCACCATCGGCCACCCCCTTCGCCTCCACCCCGCCCAGGTTTTTGGCGACATCGAGTCGTACCAGTGCACCGGCACCCCCGTAGATTGCGTTAAGCTGGCCGTGGATAAAATACTGCACCGCAAGCCGGACATCTGCCTGAGCGGCATCAACCATGGCGCCAACCACTCGATCAACGTCATCTACTCCGGCACTATGTCGGCAGCGGTCGAAGCCGCCATCGAAAGCATCCCGTCCATCGGCTTCTCATTGCTCGACTACAGCATAGAAGCCGATTTTAGTGCTGCCAGGGTGTATGCACGTATGATCGTCCAGAAAATGATGTCGACACGCCTCGACAAACACACCATACTGAACGTGAACTTTCCCGCGGTAGACAAAAAACTCATACGCGGCGTGAAGATGTGCAGGCAGGCCTATGCAAAGTATGAAGAAGACTTCCTCGAACGCGACGACCCGCACGGCAGAAAATATTTTTGGCTCACCGGCGATTTTGTGAATATGGACAGGGGGAAAGATACCGACGTTTGGGCACTGAAGAATAATTACGTGAGCGTGGTGCCGGTGCAGTTCGACATGACCAATTACGAACTGAAAAACAAACTCGAGAAAACCTGGAAATTCGATGCTCAAAAGAGATGACATACGCCTTGGACTCATACTCGGCTTTATCGCACCCATACTGAGCCTGGGAATCTACTACCTGGTAAAGTTCTATCCCACCTTCACCCTCAAAGATTTTTTCACTTTCATCACCGCCAGCAAATCCCAGATCACAGCCGTTTCCGTTCCGTGCCTCGTGCTTAACATAGCGCTGTTTACCGTTTATATTAATTCACACCGCGATAAGACAGCAAGAGGTATTTTCGCAGTGACGCTTGTTTATGCCATAGGTACCTTATTGCTGAAATTTATTTAGAAAAAACAGGAGATGAAGTATTATATCATCGCAGGTGAAGCGTCGGGGGACCTTCATGGAAGCAATCTTATTCGGGAGATCCGCAAGCTGGACAACATCGCAGACATCCGCTGCTGGGGCGGCGACCTGATGGAACATGCAGGGGCCCATCTTGTAAAACATTACAGGGACCTTGCCTATATGGGATTCATTGAAGTGGTGATGAACCTGCGCACGATTATGAAGAACCTGAAATTCTGCAAGCAGGACATTTTGCAGTTCAAACCCGATGTGATCATTCTCATAGATTACCCGGGATTCAACCTGCGCATTGCCGAATGGGCGAAGCATCAGCACATCAAAGTGGCGTACTACATTTCGCCGCAAGTGTGGGCGTGGAAGGAAAACCGCGTTAAACAGATCAGGAAGAACGTTGACAAGATGCTGGTGATATTACCTTTCGAAAAAGATTTTTATAAGAAGCGAAGCTTCGACGTGGAATACGTTGGCCACCCGCTGGCCGACGTGGTCGAATCGGCCCAGAACGATATAGAACCACTGCCCAATACACTTGCCTCTCCACTCAATGAACCCAACATCATCGCGCTGCTTCCCGGCAGCCGCGCACAGGAAGTGACAAAAAAATTGCCGGTGATGCTCGAAGTGAGCCGCGCATTTCCCGATTACCGCTTCATCATCGCCAAGGCCCCGTCGCTCGACGACCGTTTTTATGAGCAGTTGATGGAACCCTATAAAAACGTACGCTCGATACGCAATAAAACCTATCAACTGCTGTTGCACGCAAAGGCGGCCCTTGTTACATCGGGCACGGCAACGCTCGAAACGGCGCTTTTCGGCGTGCCGCAGGTGGTGTGCTACAAAGGCTCGAACATTTCCTACCAGATCGCGAAGCGCCTGATCAAAGTAAAATACATTTCGCTCGTCACTTTGATCAGGGACAAAGAGAAATGAATGTGCAGAACGTAACCACCGAGCTTAGGAGAGTATTAAAAGACCGCGACACCATCATACGGATGAAAAGAGATTATGCCGATCTGAAGAAGCTGCTGAGCGAAGGCGGGAACGCTTCAGAAAAAGCCGCTAAAAGCATCGTACAAATGATCAGACGGCCGCACGATATTAAAATCTGATTAACACTGATAATTTTTTTTCACTAATATATTTTCTTTTTTTCGCTGTTCATGCACCTCCTCACAAGAACTGAAC
>CBIGXK010000051.1:0-15099 GCA_966193805.1 uncultured bacterium
ACTTATAGCTTTTAATGAAAATTCTCGTCAACATATCACGGTTTCTCGTCGGCGTTCTTTTTATTTTCTCCGGGTTGGTAAAAGCCAACGATCCGCTGGGCCTCAGCTATAAAATGCAGGAATTTTTTGAAGTGTGGAACTGGCACGCGCTGAACGACTATACACTCGTGTTCTCGATCGTCATGATCGTTTTCGAAATTGTAGCAGGCGTGGCCATACTGCTGGGTTGGAAGATGAAGCTCTTTAGTTGGCTGCTTCTTCTGCTCATTCTATTTTTCACTTTCCTCACAGGATACGCATTATTCAGCGGAAAGATCCGCGAATGCGGTTGCTTCGGCGACTGCATTCCGTTGCAGGCCAACCAATCGTTTATTAAGGACCTGGTGCTGCTCGCACTCATCCTCTTTATCTTCCCGTTCAGGAACAGGATCAAGCCTTGGCTGCGACCCCGGAATGCAATGCTCATCCTTTTCTTTTCTCTTATTTTTTCATTCGCGTTCCAATGGTACGTGCTGATGCACCTGCCGGTCGTGGATTGCCTGCCTTATAAAATCGGCAACAATATTCCCGAAAAAATGAAGGCGCCGCCGGGTTCCGTTCCCGACAGTACCGTCATCGTTTTCACTTATGAAAAGAACGGAAAGCAGTCGAGCTTCACTGCCGAAAATTTTCCCGCAGATTTTGATGATTCATATGTATTCGTGAAGAGAGAAGACAGGGTAGTGAGGAAGGGAAATGCAACACCGGTGATCAGGGATTTTACGTTGCAAACATTAAGCGGTAATGACACGACCGCGGCGCTGCTGAATGAACCCGGTAACAAAATCTTTCTTTTTATGAAAGACGGTTACAGGATGGGTGAGTGGGCAGCCGTGATGGACATGATCGCGGCAAGGGCCGGTCAAAAAAACATCGGGGCATTTATGGTCACCAACCTGGAAGTGCAGGCCGACAGGCGTGATTTCTTTCCACAGCTCTTTCCGTTGAGAAGCGATGGCACTGCCATCAAAACCGCGGCACGGCATAACCCCACGTTGTTCCTTATCAACCAGGGAACGATTATCGAAAAGTGGAGTGCGGTGGATCTTGACGAGGCGCTCAAAACGATTGCTTCATTACCTAATCAATAAATGCTTAACTATCTTACCAGGAAAATAATATATGGCGCACTCGTCATGGCTGGTGTGGTAGTGGTAGTATTTTTTCTTTTCCAGGGTTTTGGTGATCCCACGCGGCTGGTAATGGGTCAAACAGCAGATGCTGCCACGCAACAAAACATACGCCGCGAGTTGAATCTCGACCAGCCGAAATGGAAACAATTTTTGACGTACTTAAATGATGTTTCTCCCATTGCGGTGCACACCGACGAGGAAATTGCACAAAAGAAATTGCAGGGAATTTTTATCGGTGGAGAAACGAACCTTGCCATTAAGGTTCCTTACCTGCGCCGGTCGTACCAGTCGCGCAGGGAAGTTTGGGATGTATTGATTGAAGCGTTGCCCGGTACGATACTGCTGGCTGCCGCGGCCATGCTGATCGCGGTTGTGCTGGGCATTCCGCTTGGCGTACTGGCAGCGGTTAAAAGAGATACCTGGATGGATTCATCCTCCATTTTTGCGTCGGTGCTGGGCATATCGGCGCCTTCGTTTTTCATGGGAATAGTGATTGCTTATTTGTTCGGGTTTGTGCTGAGTGATTATACCGGTTTAAGGATGACGGGCAGCCTGTTCGACACCGATCCTTTCACGGGAAGACAGGTGCAACTATCCAACCTGGTGTTGCCCGCACTGACGCTGGGCATCAGGCCGCTCGCTATTATCACGCAACTAACGCGCAGCGCTATGCTCGATGTGCTTAACCAGGATTATATCCGCACTGCGTATGCAAAGGGGCTGCGCGGCAGGGTGGTGATATGGAAGCATGCGTTGAAAAATGCGCTGAACCCGGTGATTACGGCTATTACGGGTTGGTTCGCCGAGCTGCTCGCGGGAGCTTTTTTTGTTGAATATATTTTTGGATGGAAGGGGATTGGGAAGGTGACGGTGGACGCGTTAGAGAATCTTGATTTTCCCGTGGTGATGGGATCGGTGCTGATTTCTTCTTTCTTTTTTATTGTGATTAATATATTGGCGGATGTGGTGTACGGGATCATTGATCCGAGAATAAGAAAAAGTTAAAAGTTAAAAGTTAATCCTACTCCCTACTCCCCATTGCCCATTACCCATTGCCTATTGCCCACTCCCCGCTCCCTACCTCACCACCACCTCACTAATCACTTTCTCTCCCAGTGCCTCATTCACCCGCTGCCTGATTTTTTCTTTCTGGTAAAGCAACTCTTGTTTCAGCGGCGCCACGGACGTGGTAATATACAGTGTACTGCCGTGGATGCTGATCTTATCGGTGTACCTCGAAATGGTCCGGCCCATCAGTTTCTCCCAAATTTCTTCGATCTGCATTGCCTGCATATAACCTTTCAGCCGGCTCTGGTTGAGAAACTGTTTTAACGCGTCGCCCATAGAAAATTCACCCATAAATCGAAGGTAACCGAAATTTATAATTGGATAAGCTGGTAGGGAACTTCAAGTTTTTCAAAGTGATCCGCGATTCGCGACCCGTGCGTGTCGGTCAGAAAAATTTGCCCCTCGTTGCGCACACACACCCAGTCGAGCAGGTTGTGCATGCGGTGCTCGTCCAGCTTTTCAAAAATATCATCGAGCAGGAGGAGGGGAGCGAACCCCTTGTTTTCTTTCAGCAGGGTAAATTCGGCGAGCTTAAGGGCAAACAGCAGGCTTTTCCGCTGCCCCTGCGAAGCGATGTTCCGGAAGGGCTGGCCATTCAACATCATTTGCAGATCGTCTTTGTGCACGCCGGCCGTGGTTCGCTGCAGCGCCATGTCCCTGTCGCGCTGCATCCGCAGCCAATCGGCAAAAGGGGCCTTGAGCAGCTGGCTGTCGTAAGTGATTTCGACCGATTCTTCAGAATCGGAGATCTTCCGGTAAAAATCCTTTACCCACCGGATGCAGTCGAGCAGGAAGACTTTTCTTCTTTCAAAAATATAATTACCGTCTGTTACCAACTGGGAATCATACACATCGAGGAGGCCGGTATCGGTTGTGCGGGTGTCGGCAAGCGACTTCAGGTAGCTGTTTCGTTGCTGCACCAGCTTGTTGTAGTTGATAAGGCGCTGGAGGTATTCGGCGTCGAGCTGCGACAGGATGGCGTCCACGAAACGGCGGCGCTCCTCGCTGCCTTCGGTGATGATGCGCACATCGTCGGGGGCAATGAAAACGCAGGGAAAGCGCCCCACGTGGTGTGCGAATTTTTCGTAGGGTTCCCCGTTCAGTAAAAATTCCTTTCTGCCGGTTTCACGCAAAATGCAGACAATGTCGTAGGGCTTGTCCTGCCGGTCCATGTTTCCTTCAATGCGAAATCCCTGCGATCCGTTCTGCACGTTCGTCGCATCCGACCGGCTGAAGTAGCTTTTGGTAAAGCATAAGTAGTAGATGGCGTCGAGCAGGTTGGTCTTGCCAACACCGTTTCTGCCGCTGATGCCTACGATGCGGGAATGGAAGGCAAAGGAACGGTGAAGGTAATTCTTGAACTGAACCAGCGATATGGAATTGAGCCTTAGCAACCTGTCGTGAAAGTGTGCAAGATACAGGAAGGTGTTTATAAGATATATTGCCTTCTTACCCTTATCTTTGCGGCTCAAATTTTTTGAAAAGTGGCGCTAAAATTTTCGAAGGAAACATACCTGTACTGGTACGAATTAATGCAGCTCATCCGCCAGTTTGAGCTGACGGCCGAAGAGAAGTATAAAATGGAGGGAAAGATTCGCGGATTTTTTCACGCCTATATTGGCCAGGAGGCCATAGCGGCAGGCTGCATGACCGCCACGCGGCAGGAAGATCCGTTCATTACCGCGTACCGCGACCATGGTCTGGCACTGGCAAAAGGAGTTGACGCAAATAACTGCATGGCCGAGCTCTATGGAAAGGCCACCGGTTGTGCCAAGGGAAAGGGGGGCAGTATGCACTTTTTCGGCAAGGAAGTTTTCTTCTTCGGCGGTCACGGCATCGTAGGCGCACAGATCGGAACCGGCGCGGGCCTTGCTTTTGCTGAAAAATACAAAGGCACCGACAATGTTTCCCTCACCTTTTTTGGCGATGGCGCCGCGCGCCAGGGCATGCTGCACGAAGTATTCAACATTGCCATGACCTGGAAATTACCTGTAATTTTTATCTGCGAGAACAACAACTACGCAATGGGTACCTCTGTTGAGCGTACCAGCAACGTGGTGGACATATACAAGCTTGCCGACGCATACGAAATGCCCGGCGATTCGGTTGACGGCATGAGCCCCGAATCTGTTCATGAGGCGGTTTCCCGCGCAGTAAAAAGGGCAAGGGAAGGCGGCGGCCCAACATTGCTCGAGATCAAAACCTATCGCTACAAGGGCCACTCGATTTCTGATCCGCAGAAATACCGCACCAAGGAAGAGGTGGAAGAATACAAACAGCGCGACCCGATAGAGCAGGTCCTGAAAACAATACGAACCAACAAGATTGCCAGCGACGATGAAATAGCTGCCATCGACAAAAGGGTTGCCGACAAGGTAGCCGGATCAGTGAAGTTTGCAGAAGAGTCGCCACTGCCCGCAGATGACGAGGTGCTGAAAGACATCTACCAGCAGGCAGATTACCCTTTTATTGTAGATTAAATTTTAATTACCACATACCCCAATAAATAATGGCTAACGACGTCAAGCATCCTGGAGAAACGAATAAAGCGACCCGCACACCTGTGTATGGCGGCAACAGGGCAGAACAGCTCTGGCAACGAAATTCAAAACTGATCACTTACGCCCTCATAGGGCTGGTTGTTATCATAGGCGGGTATTTCGCATACCAAAATTATGTTGTTGCCCCGAAGGAACAGAAAGCCTCCGATGCAATGTGGAAGGCGGAAGATTATTACCGCCGCGATTCTGCCCGGCTCGCGCTTAATGGCGATGGTTCCAACCCCGGTTTTCTGAGAATCATTTCTCGTTACGGCGGAACACAAGCTGCCGACCTCGCAAAATTCTACGCTGGCGCGAGCTACATGAAGCTCGGCGACTTCAACAACGCCATTAAATATCTGAAGGATTTTTCGACTGATGATAAACTGATTGGTGTGCGTGTGAACGGACTGCTCGGCGATGCCTATGCCGAAACAGGAAAAAAGAACGAGGCGGCAGAACAATACCGGAAGGCCGGGACGCTGTTCCCTGAAGATACCTACAATTCTCCTGAATATCTCTTCCGCGCCGGTTTGATGTACCAGGACCTGGGCAAAGCGAGCCAGGCGATCGAAATGTTCAATATCATTAAGGATAAATATCCCAACACGGAAAGAGGGCAGGAGATAGATAAGTATCTGGCGAGGTTGGGAGAGGTGAAATGAAATGGGCAATAGTGAATAAATTAAATTGCCCATTGCCGATTGCCTATTGCCCATTGCCGCAACAAATAAACACATAAGCTTTAATGGCCGACGTTTCCAACAGCAACTTATACCATAACAATACAGGCATCTCACTTGCGGATGCCTGTGTCGTTATAGTACGCACCGAGTGGAACGCCGCCATTGTTGATGAACTGGAAAAGGGATGCCGCTCGATGCTCACGCAACATGGCATCACCTCCATACAAACCCTTCGCGTTCCGGGCGCCGTTGAAATTCCCTTTGCCGTTCAAAAATATTGGTCGGTCTATAAATACCGCGACGACCGACCCAGTGCTTTCATCTCGTTGGGATGCGTGATTCGTGGCGGCACGCCGCACTTCGATTATGTGTGCCGCGCCGTAACAGATGGCGTAACATCGCTCAACCTCACCTTACCTATCCCGGTAATATTTGGTGTACTCACCGTCGACAGCCAGCAACAGGCCAGCGAGCGGCTCGGCGGTATCCACGGCCATAAAGGAGAAGAGGCCGGTATAACGGCCATAAAAATGATTGTGCTGGCAAAGTCTATTGATCCGCAGAAATCCATGAGTAAAGAATGACCGTTCAGCTTTTCATACCCTGCTTCATCGACCAGCTTTATCCCGACACGGCTTTTAATATGGTGAAAGTATTGAAGAAGGCAGGATGTGAGGTGGAATACAATACCGAACAGACGTGCTGCGGACAACCAGCTTTCAATGCCGGTTTTTGGGACGACTCGAAAGCAGTGTGTTCGAAATTCATCAAAGATTTTCAGGGAGCTGATTACATTGTTGCGCCGAGCGCGTCGTGCGTCGGCTTCATCCGCAATTATTACCTCAAAATGTTCGGCAATTCGTCTGTTCACAACGAAGTGAAGGACCTTGGAAAAAGAGCTTATGAATTGTCGGACTTCCTTATCAATGTGCTGCAGTTTGATGATTTTGGCGCCGTGCTCGAGGGGCCGGTAACCTATCATGATTCGTGCGCCGCATTGCGCGAATGTAAAATAAAAGAAGAGCCCCGGCGGCTCCTTAGCAAAGTGAAGGGCCTCGAGCTGGTGGAAATGAACGACGTAGAAACCTGTTGCGGTTTCGGTGGCACCTTTGCCGTTAAATTCGAGCCCATCTCCATCGGCATGGCCGATCAGAAAGTGATCAATGCAACGGCTACTGGTGCCCGTTACATCATTTCCACCGATCATTCCTGCCTCATGCATCTTGACGGCTACATCCGGCACAAAGGCGCCAACATCCGCACCATGCACATCGCCGACGTGTTGGCAAGCGGTTGGTAATATTTTTTTGCAGGTGCATTGCGCGCACGATTACCTTTGAAAAAATAATTCAGTATATGGCACGCTGGCTCGTCAAATCTGAACCTTCTGTATATTCCTTTCAACAGTTAACCAAAGATGGTTCCACCACGTGGGATGGCGTTCGCAATTATGCCGCAAGGAACCATCTCCGCTCCATGAAAAAGAATGATGAGGTATTTTACTATCACAGCATGGATGCGACCGAAATCGTGGGCATCGCTAAAGTTTCAAAAACTGCTTTCCAGGATCCTACCACCAAAGAAGAAGCCTGGGTGGCGGTGGAGCTGAAGCCCGTGAAGGCGTTGAAACGCCCCGTTGCGCTCGCTGAAATTAAAAAGAATCCGTTGTTAAAAAATATGGCGCTGGTGAGAATAGGACGGCTCAGCGTTCAGCCCGTGTCCGATGAGGAATGGGAGGAAGTGATGCGCATGAGCGGGTTAAAAAGTTAAAACTGCGGGCCTTTTAATCTATAAAGATGTCGGAGCAATACGGCAAGTTTTCGGTGAAACTTTATACTGCTGTGGGTGCAGCCCTTGGCTGGCTGGCGCTGGTCCTTCAATTGTATCTTTTGCTGGAGAACAGGAAGGTTTCGGTGGCTGAATCCCTGCTGCGTTATTTCAGTTATTTCACGATTCTCACCAATCTTCTTGCTGCACTTGCTTTTACCGCTGTGTGGGTGAATTGGCGAAATGGGTTATCGAGGTGGCTGCGAAGTTCAAAGGTATTAAGTGCGGTCACCGTGTATATTGTGATCGTCGGGGTGGTGTACAACGTAATACTAAGAACTCTTTGGGATCCGCAGGGCTTGCAGAGGCCGGTAGATGAATACCTGCATACTTTTCAGCCATTGTATTTTTTGCTTTTCTGGCTGCTGTACGTCCCGAAGAAAGATATTAAATGGAAGTATGCGATTACCTGGTTGTGCTATCCCGCGCTATATATCGTTTACCTGCTTTTGCTGGGGATGTTGACGCAGTTTTATCCTTATCCGTTTGCAGATGTTGGTAAGCTCGGTTATGTCACCGCGCTCTTAAACGGCCTGGCAATTATCTCTGGTTTTTTTATTGCTGCACTGGTTTTGGTTGCCGCTTCCCGGATCATGAAGAACCAGCCGCAGCCGAATGTGTCTCGATAAAATAAATTGCATTTGCCTTTAGCTCTTGCAATACAGGCTCATAAATTTCAGGTACTGTTGGAATATGAAGCCCTTTGAGCGTGATCTTACCCTGTAAAATCAATGTCGCTGCAATGGCCAGCGGCAGGCCCACAGTCTTCGCCATGGCCGTTCGTTCACTGTTTTCACCTTTTACGATGAGACTACTGTTAACGGTATGCGCGATGCCGTTCAGAACATATTCAATTTCATGCAGCATCACGACCATATCTTGATCTTCCGGGTTCAGCGCCAGCTTTTTTTCGAGGCTGAACTGCAGTACGTCGGCTGCGCTGCACCATCCCATATTGATCAGCGTTTGTTCGTCGTCCATTCCCAGGTAAAACAACTGCTGTATGGCCAGGTTGGCTTCCTGCATCTGGCCCGCAACCGTTGCCGCGGCTTTCTGCTTCACTTCGTCGAGGTTTACATCCATCAGCCTGCCCTTGCCATTCACCATCATGAATTCCTGGAGGTCCCTCTTTTCATCGTCGCCGGTAGTTTCCTCCACGCTTAACAGTTGCTGCAATTTATCGAGCAGCATTCCCGTTTGCACGAATTTGGAGGTGAGCTGTTTTTCGATCCATTCCAAAAATCCGTGCCTGTTGAGGTGCAATTGAAAAAATTGCTTCAGCGACATGCCATCGGTGTTGTACTGTTTTTCTTCGTCCGTCAATTTCAACTGAATGATGTTTTTCCAACCGAAGACGAATTCGGGATATCGCAGCGTTGTGCGCATGAATGTTTGCGCGTCTTCGAGTCCGTAAGCGAGTTGGTAATTCAGTGAATCCCTGTTGGGGTAGTATGCCAGCACGCCGGCTTGTGGAACATGTACAAGTTTGGATATTTGAAACAGCTCTTCATACGGCAATGATACCTCGCGGTTGTTTTCCCTGTAAACAGCGCCGGCTTTGCCTGCAAGCACTACGTTGCGCGGGTTCCAACTGATCTTGTACCGCCACGGGTTGTCGTCGCTGTCGGGTGAAACCAGTCCGCCGCAATGCGAACGGAAGCCCGTAATATTGGCGCCCTTATTTTTCAGGTTGCGTAGCAGGGACATGGTGCTCATGTGGTCGATGCCGGGATCGAGGCCCATTTCGCATAAGAACAAAAGATTTTTGTCGCTGATCTCATTGCGCAGCGCCTCCAAACGGTCATCAACATACGAAGCTGTAAGCAGGTCTTTTCCATATTGCAGGCAGTCTTTGGCAACAAGGAAATGGAGTGATGGAGGCAGAAGAGAAATGACAATGTCTGCGCTCATGATCCATTGTGTGCGGTCGTCATCATTTTCTGCATTGATGGCACGGGCATCGGTATTTACGGCGCCCTTTGTTTTGGCAAGGGCGGCAGCGGGGTTGCCGTCAAGAACCGTGAGCCGCCAGTTATTGACTGCGAGTTGGTCTACGAGGTACTCAATCAGAAACAAGCTTGATTTTCCGGCTCCGAAAATGACGATGTGCTTCAAATGGTTGGTATTTGACACTACAAAGTAAGCAGACGGGCTTCAATTTCCCGCTTAACTTTTGATGTTGGTAATACTGTATGAGATGGAAACGCCCCGGTTGCTTTTTGGCACTTCGACCGTTTGCTGAGCTCCGGCAGAAATATTTTCGGCATGAACCGTTTGTGTCCGAACCACCTTTTTCTCGGGCCCCAGGTATTTGATCTCTATAGACACGCGCTGCAGGGGTACTTCGCTGTTATTAGACACATCGAACATCAGGTTCGAAATTCCACCGAGAAGGCCAACCTTATATTCATTGGGTTCAACGTTCACCAGGTTATAAAGGTTTTCCGTGGTGGCTGCTGGTGAGGTGATCTTTTCGTTCGGCTCGGATGGTTTGGCCGGTGGTTTTGATTCTTTGAAAACAATTGGTGCATCATCCTGTTTGTCGGGTGCCGCTGTGGGCGCTTTTTGTTTTGTGCCGGTATTTTTTGCCGCGGTCACTTCCTGCACCACTTCGGCAGGGGAAGGTTCTGCAGGTGCGGGTGAAACAGGCTCGGGCGGTGCATCGTTTTGTACGGTGGGTAAGGGTAAGCTCGCCTGTTGTGCCTTTTCATTATTCTCCATTTGCTGAACGATCGAGTTCAGTTCCTTTAGATTCCGGCGTTGCCGGTTGTTGTTGATGAGCAGGATGGCGGTGAACACCAGCATCAGCAGGCAGGCGGCCACGATACCATAGAGCAGTTTTTTGTCTGATGATTTATTCCTGGCTGCGGGTGGAACGTATGTTTCATCAGGCCTTGCGGCGACTGCAGCCGCGGCAGTGTTGTGTGTTTTTTCGGGGAACAGGGGAGGCGTTTTTTCTACTTCATGGGCTTCGACTGCCGGTTGTGCTTCTGCCGGTTTCGACTTTCTTACCGGCGGGGAGCTTAGACCTCCGGGGAAATTGATATAGACTTTTTTTGTCGAATTCTCCAGTTCGACTACTGCCGGTGCCGCCGGTGCCGGTTCAAATCGCTTGTGGTCCTCAGATGGCTGCGCGGGTTTTTTATAGAACCGGTCGAATGGCTGCTCTTCGACCGCCGGCGCATAAGGTTTCAGTTCTTCGACTTCGCTCGGGTAGCGCCAGGCGGCGCTTTTTCCTTCGAGCCAAACCAGGTCGTAGGCCTTGATGCCCATTTGTATGATTTCGTCGACGGTGTAGGGGCCGGATTGCTTATTGTCGCGTAACAAGAGGTACTTGTTCATATACGAGAATATTAAGGGGAGTAAGGCCTAATAAAGTTAGATGAATTATTCATTAAGGGATAGTTAAAGAACGGCAAACGGCAATCGGCAATGAACAGGCAGATGCCCGGAAGCAAAAATCTATTCGTTGAACAAGAGTTTTCTTTTTGGGATAGAATCAACATAAGTCGTCATCTCCCATTGTCGATTGCCGTTTGCCGTTTGCCGATTTTCCATGGTTTTCTCCCCTGAAATCGGTAAATTTGCCAGCCTTCGTAAAGCGTATCTTTTACCCAGGAAATCATTGAAAAACAAAGCCTAATCTTACTAATGGAAGAGAACAATCTCACTCCGGACCAGACAAACGATAACAATAGAATTTTACCCGTAAACATCGAGTAACAGATGAAAACGGCCTACATCGACTACTCCATGTCGGTGATTGTGGGACGTGCCCTTCCCGATGTTCGCGACGGCTTCAAGCCCGTTCACCGGCGCGTGCTGTTTGCTATGAACGAACTCGGCATCCACTTCAACAAACCCTTTAAAAAATCGGCGAGGATAGTCGGGGAAGTACTCGGTAAGTTCCACCCGCACGGCGACAAATCGGTTTACGATTCCATGGTGCGCATGGCACAGGAATGGAACATGCGTTACACGCTGATCGACAAGCAGGGAAACTTCGGCAGCCAGGACGGCGACGGCCCCGCGGCCATGCGTTATACGGAGGCCCGACTGCAACGCATAGCCGAAAGCATGTTGATGGACATCGAAAAAGATACGGTAGACTTTCAGCTCAATTTCGACGATTCGCTGGAAGAACCCTCCGTCCTTCCCACACGCATCCCAAATTTACTTATCAATGGCTCCAGCGGTATCGCCGTGGGCATGGCCACAAATATTCTCCCTCATAACCTGAGCGAGGTGATTGACGGCTGTATCGCGTTTATTGATAACCGCGAGATCACGGTCGAGGAGCTGATGCAACATGTGAAAGCTCCTGATTTTCCCACCGGCGGAACCATCTATGGCATGGAGGGCGTTAAAGCGGCCATGCATTTCGGACGGGGCAGGGTAGTGCTGCGGGGTAAACTTCATATCGACACAAAACCCAGCGGCCGTGAAACTATCGTCATTACCGAGGTGCCCTACCAGGTGAGCCGCGACTCGCTATGCGACCGCATCGGCCAGTTGGTAAATGAGAAAGTCATAGAAGGCATCGCGCACGTCAACAATGAATCTAACGGTAAGGAAGGAACTAGGATCGTTATCGACCTGAAAAGGGATGCGATCGCGAACGTCATCGTTAACCAACTCTATAAATACACCGAACTGCAAACTTCCTTCGGCATCAACAACGTGGCGCTGGTAAAAGGAAGGCCGCGTACGCTGAGTATTCGTGACATGATCGGCGAGTTTGTCGAATTCAGGCACGAAGTGGTGGTTCGCCGTACCCAATTCGAATTGAAGGAAGCCGAGAAAAAAGCACACCTGCTGAAAGGCTATCTCATCGCACTCGACCATCTCGACGAAGTCATCGCGCTCATCAGGTCTTCCGAAACACCTGAAAAAGCTAAGGAAAACCTCGTCAATGCCGGATGGGGGCTCGATGAGATACAGGCAAAGGCGATTCTTGAAATGCGCCTGCAAAGGCTCACCGGCATGGAGCGCGAGAAGATCAAAGAAGAGTACGAAGAATTGATGAAGCTGATTGCGCACCTGAAAGAGCTTCTCGGTAACGAGGCGATGCGTTATGACGTCATCAAAGCCGAATTGGTTGAAGTTAAAGACAAATTTGGCGACGAAAGAAAAACAGAAATTACCTACCTCGACGACGAGGTGAGCATAAAGGATCTCATCAAGGAAGAGGACGTGGTGATCACCATTTCTCATCACGGATACATCAAAAGAACCTCGGCAACCGAATATCGCCAGCAGCGGCGCGGCGGCAGGGGAGCGATTGGCGGACGCACCAGGGAGGAGGATTACATCGAGCACCTGTTCGTGGCGTCAACCCATTCGACCATGCTCTTTTTCACCGAAAAGGGAAGGTGCTACTGGCTCAACATCTACCAGATCCCCGAAGGAGAAAAGAACAGCAAGGGCAGGGCCATTCAAAACCTGATACAAATACCGCCCGACGACAAGGTCAGGGCCATTATAGACGTAAAAGATTTTGGTGACAAGGATTTTGTAAATAGTCATAATATTGTTCTCTGTACCAAGAAAGGGATCATTAAGAAAACCGCTCTTGAAGACTTCAGCAGGCCGCGTCAAACCGGCGTAAACGCTATCACAATCAATCCCGGAGATGAACTAATAGAGGCGCGGCTCACCGATGGAAACTGCGAGATCATGATGGCCGTCAAATCGGGCAGGGCCATCCGCTTCCCGGAAGTCAAGGTGAGAGCGACCGGAAGGGGAGCGATCGGCGTGGCTGGTATAGAAGTTGAAGACGATAAAGACGAGGTGGTTGGCATGATATGTGTCAATATTGGAGACAAGTCGAAAACCGTACTGGTGGTGAGTGAAAAGGGATATGGAAAGAGGACGGAAGTCGAAGAATACCGGGTTACCAACAGGGGAGGGAAAGGCGTAAAAACGATCAGCGTTACGGAAAAGACAGGCGCTTTGGTCGGTATTTTGGGGGTTACGGCAAAGCAGGACCTGATGATCACCTGTAAAAGCGGTATCACCATACGGACAGGCGTTTCAAGCATCAGCGCGCAGGGAAGGGCAACGCAGGGTGTTAAGCTGATCAGGCTGGATGATGGCGACGAAATTGCAGCGATCACCAAGCTCGACATCCAGGAGGAAGCCGAGGCCCCGGAAATTCCTGGTGAAGTGGGTCCGGATGAATTGTTAAATGGAAACGATAACGCAACCGGAGAGCCTTTACCACCATCTGAAGAAAACCAATAGTTAAATTATAACAAACACTTTCAAACAAACACTTCTATATGAAACTGAGCTTTAAAGTTTTCTTTTTATCGCTGTTATTTATTGCAACGGGAACCGGCCTGTTTGCGCAAAGAATAAATAAGGCAAAAGATCTTCTCGAAAAAAAGAAATATGCGGAGGCAAGGACGGAGATCGACAATTACCTTGCGAATGAAAAGAATAAAGATAATTCCGAGGGATGGTACGTTAAGGGTAAGATCCTGACTGCCATGGCTACGGATTCCACGCTGCAGCCGCCGGTTCCGGATGCAAAGGAGCAGGCAGTTGCTGCCATGAAAAAATACCTTGAACTGGAAAAAGGTGTGAAGGACTCGGCCAAGAGGTACATGCTGATGACCATCGACAACAGGAAACCGCTTACCGATCTTTATTCTGCTTATTCCAAGCAGGCGGCTTCTTATTACAATGCCGGCAATTTCAACGATGCACTGACAGGGTTCCAGGGATCGCTCGACATCTTCGACATGCTGAAGAAAGAAGGTTGGACAAGCGACATGACGCTGGACACCGTATCGGTATTGTATGCAGGTATTTCTGCGGAAAAAGCCAACAAGCTCGACACCGCTGCTATGTATTACTCGCAGATCGCGGAAGCGAAAGCAAAAGCGCAGGGATATGAGTCGATCTACAAATGGCTGGCCGATTACTACAAGAACAAAGGCGACATCGAAACATCTACAAAGTTTGTGAAACTAGGTAAGGAGGTGTATCCTGAAGATCCGTTCTGGACAGGATTTGAAGTGAACATGCTGAGCGAAAAAGGCAGCAAGGATCAACTGTTTGCGAAGTATGACCAGATCACAAAAGAGAATCCCACCAACGCGGTTTATTTCTACAATTACGCGGTAGAACTGTACAAGGCCGCCTACAATGAAGATACCACGCAGCGCCCTGAAAATGCTGCAGAGCTGACGAATCGCGCCATTGAAAAAGTTTCAAAGGCTATCGAGCTGGATGCTAATTATCCGAATTCGAGAATGCTGCTCGGACAGATTTATTACAACCAGGCCGTTGACATTATCAACAAGAACAAAACGATTAAGCCGAGCGGAAAGGTTAAGTTGACGCCAGCCCAATTGAAGCAGAAGGAAGATCTGCGCCAGGAGTCGGCAAAGAAGTTTGATCTGGCCATTGAGAATTTCGCAAAGATTGATGAGTTGCTGGGTGGTCAGGGTAAATTGAAAATGGAGGAGAAGCAGTTGCTGAAAGATTCTTACGATTTGCTGATCACTATGTACGAGCAGAAGCAGAATACGGATAAAGCGACGGCTTACACCGAGAAGTTCAACAACGTTGACAAGGTACACTAAGAGTTAGTTCGATAATTGAATAATCAATATCATTTCAAAAGGCGGTCTGAATAAGGCAGCCTTTTTTGGTGAAACGTGAAACGTGAAACGTGAGACGTGAGAGAGTTTTCAGTTTTAATTTTTCAGTTTTAAGTTTTGCGCGAAGCGCAACCGTTTCCTCCGCTGGCGGATTTCACGCAAAGGCGGAAAGAAATCGCAAAGCATATCCCCCGCT
>CBIGXK010000052.1:0-14924 GCA_966193805.1 uncultured bacterium
CTTTGCCGGTCCACCCCCGGCGCTTCGCGCCACCCCCGCCAGCGGGGGACACGGTTGTCGTCTTCCGTCTCCCGTCTCCCGTCTTCCGTCTTCCGTCTCCCCTTTGCCCCTCCCGTCTCCTTTTTAACATTTCCGAAAACTTTCGTATGTTCCAAAAAACCCTATATTTGAACTACGAAGTTTAACGTAGTTGTAAAAATCAAACAGTACTTAAAAAATGAACCAGTACTTACAAACCGAACAAAAAACTACAGTCATGAAAAAATATCTTCTCATATCAGCGGCAGCACTGCTCATCACAGGATCGGCGATGGCGCAGGATAACAAAAACGACGACAACAACGATAACAAGACGAACAACATTGAAAACAGCGACAGGAAAACGAAAAACAGCAACAACAACGAAAATAAGCTGGGCGAATATGACCAGATCATTATCAGGAAGAAGAACCCGTCTGTAGATGGCAAAGTGACGATCGAAATAAAAGATGACCAGGTTTTCGTGAATGGTGAACCTATTGACGACTTCGAAAACCCCGACATAAGCGTAAGGCTGCACGATGTTAAGAAATTCAACCTCGGGCCGTCTTCGCAATTCCGCTTCGACGATCGCGGCAACTGGGGACCGGGCGTACAGGCCCTGCCGGGCAAAGAAACCGCCTTCCTGGGCGTGATGACAGAAGGAAGCAGCGATGGCGCACGCATTAAAAACGTTTCGGAAAATAGCGCCGCCGACAAGGCCGGCCTTAAAGAAGGCGACGTGATCACTAAAGTGGGCGATAAAAAAGTTTACGACCACGAGCAGCTCTCCGAAATTATCCGCGACAAGAAGCCAAATGACAAAGTCATCATCACCTACAAGAGAGACGGCAGGGAAAAAGAAGCCACCGTCACCCTCGGCAGCAGAAATGTAGCAAAAACGTTCAATTTCCGGGGAATGAGACCCGATGCTCCGATGCCGCCAATGGCGTTCGACTTCGACGGCGGGGGATTTCACCGGCTCTTTGACATGAACGATGATCCGCGCCTCGGCATAAGAGTGCAGGATACAGAAGATGGAAAAGGAGTGAAAGTGCTCAATGTGGAGGAAGGTTCGTCGGCCTACAAAAGCGGCATCAAAGAAGATGACATTATCACTTCTTTCGACGGAGAAAAGGTAAACAGCGCCGAGGCGCTTGCCGATGCATTCAAAGATGCAAAAGATAAAAGCTCCGTAAAAGTGCAACTGAATAGAAATGGAAAACCGCAGACGATAGAAATCAAAGTGCCTAAAAAGCTGAAGACCGCAAACCTGTGAGTCTTAAACCGTATTATTTTTTCTCTACTGTCAATACCGCCGCTTTTCTCTAAAAGCGGCTTTTTTTGGTATTTTTGCCGACTATTTACTAATGAGCGTATTAAATACATACCAGCTTTGGAATCAGGGTACGAAACGGTGATTGGCCTGGAGGTGCACGCCCAGTTGCTAACAGCCAGCAAATTGTTCAGCGGAGACAGTTCAGACTTTGGAAATGAGCCCAATACGAATATCTCGCCCATTACGCTCGGCTATCCCGGTACGCTGCCCCTCTTGAACAAAAAAGCCGTCGAGTACGCGATTAAGCTCGGCCTGGCCTGCAATTGCGAAATTGCGCGGTCAAACTATTTTGCGCGTAAAAATTACTTTTATCCCGATTTGCCGAAAGGCTACCAGATTTCGCAGCACACCACCCCCATCTGCGTGGGCGGGCATGTTCCCATAAAAACACACGACGGATCGAAAAATATCGTCCTGAACCGCATACATCTCGAAGAAGACGCCGGCAAGAGCCTGCACGATATTGATGAAAATGCGACCTGTGTCGATTACAACCGCGCAGGTGTTGCCCTGGTCGAAATTGTTACCGAGCCCTGCATTTCGACGGGAGACGAAGCATACGCCTATCTGACAGAATTGCGAAAATTGTTGCGTTACCTCGAGGTGTGCGACGGCAACATGGAGGAAGGCAGCATGCGTTGCGACGCGAATATTTCGGTAAGAAAGAAAGGCGAGCAAACACTCGGAACGAAGGTCGAAGTGAAAAATCTCAATTCCATTCGCAACGTGAAACGCGCTATTGAACTGGAAGCCGAAAGACTCGTGCAGATATTGACGTCGGGTGGTGAAGTGACCCAGGAAACCAGGAGCTATGACGCTTCCAACAACACCACCTTTGGCCTGCGCACAAAAGAAGAGGCGAACGACTACCGCTACTTCGCCGATCCCGACCTGGTTCCCTTCGAGATCTCAGACGAAACGATCGGCAACATCCGTGAGCTGCTGCCGGCATTGCCCGAACAAAGAATAGCTCTTTACACCACAAAATATAACCTGCCCGAATACGATGCGCGCGTGCTGACCGAGGAAAAGGAGTTTGCTGAATATTTTGAACACATCATTCAGCACACATCCAATTATAAGGCCGCTTCCAACTGGATGCTGGGCCCCGTAAAGTCGTATTTGAACGAAAATTCAAAAGGCATCGTTGATCTTACATTGGCGCCATCGGCCGTCGCAGAATTGATACAGTTGAATGATGAGGGCAAAGTGAGCTTTTCGATGGCCTCCTCAGCTATATTTCCCGAGATGATAAAAGCGCCCGGTAAAACGGCCGCGGCGATCGCCACAGAAAAAAATCTTGTGCAGGATGCGGGCGCCGACGAAATTGGAAGGTGGGTTGACCAGGTATTAGAAAACCTCCCCGAAAAAGTGCTGGAATACCGTAAAGGGAAAAAGGGCCTCATCGGCCTGTTTGTGGGAGAAGTGAAGAAAGTATCAAAAGGAAAAGCAGATCCAAAACTTACCAACGAAATCTTAATACAAAAATTAAAGTCCTGATCATGATCTATCGATACAGTTTATTCGGAATATTATCTATGGTCCTCTTTTTTGCGTGCAAGGAAAACCCTGCGGGTACAAAAGTGGAGATCACCGGAACGATCGCAAATATCGACTCGCTTAGGTCCGCATTTGCCGGCGCATTCGACAAAGATTCGGTGAAGGTGCTGCTGTATGAAGTGCCTTTTGGCAATGAATCGCAACCGATCCAGCTCGACAGCGACTATGTATCCGCAAAGCACAACCAGTTTCAGTTGGACGCGCAAGCCGTTAAGCAGGGGCTGTACGACGTGGTGATTGAAAACGGCCCCATGATACCGGTGATCAACGATGGAAAAATTGAAATGGAGATCAACCTCCTCGATAAGGACCAGTTTTATACAGTTAACGGATCGCCGGCAAGCAAATCACTCCGCGACTTTATTTTTGGTTACAGCGAACGCAGCATCAGCACCGGCAATGCTTTTAAAACACTCGACAGCCTCAAGGCAACCGGCTCGAACGACACTGCCATCATCACCGCTACGCAAGACAAAAACAGCTCGCTGCAAAAGCTGAACAACTACGTGAAGGAGTCTGTTTCCGGCGTGGACAACCCGCTGGTGGCAGCGTTCACACTCGGCATGGCTTCCAGGACCTTCGGTGGCGACGAATACGATTCGCTGCTCACCAAGACAATCGCAAAATTCCCGACCGATCCCAATCTGCAATATTTAAAAATGCAGTTGAAAGGCGCGCAGGACAGGCAGGCTGCAACGGCGCAGCAAACATCATGGATAGGAAAACCTGCTCCCGGGCTGACGATGCCGGACGTGAACGGGAACGAAGTGTCACTGTCTTCTTTCAAGGGAAAATATGTGCTGGTGGATTTCTGGGCGAGCTGGTGCGGTCCCTGCCGGATGGAGAATCCTAATGTGGTAAGGGCCTATACTACTTTTAAGAACAGGAATTTCACGGTGCTCGGGGTTTCTCTCGACAAAGAAAAAGACAACTGGCTGGAAGCGATAAAAAAAGACAAGCTGAACTGGACACAGATCAGCGACCTCGCCTTCTGGAACAGTAAGTCGGTTGAGATTTTCGGATTTCAGGGTATCCCTTACAATGTACTTATCAATCCCGAAGGGATCATTATTGGCGAGAGCCTTCGCGGCAGCGACCTGATGAATACGTTGCAGCAGGAGCTGGGGAACAAATAACAGGAGAAGGGAGACGGAAGAATTATTTCTATTAATATTATTTAGTAGTGAGAACTGCTCACTTATCACGTCTCCGTGCTGTTGAAAGCAACAACGCCGGCAGAAACACCAGATTCGTAAACGTTGCCATCACCAATGTAAGCGAAGTGAGCCAGCCAAGCGCCTTCGTTCCCCCAAATCCACTGAAACAAAAAATAACGAAGCCCGCAATCAACACCAGTGAAGTGTAAATGATGCTGATACCCGTTTTATGGATCGTATCTATCACCACCTGCGTACCCACCATTTTATTTCCCTTCAGCTCCTGCTTGTAATTCACCAGGAACCGTATCGTGATATCTATCGCAATACCGAGCGCCACAGAAAACACCAGCACAGTCGAGGGTTTAATCCTGATGCCCACCCATCCCATTACGCCGGCCGTGATGATCAACGGGATCACATTCGGTATTAAAGAACAGATCAATATTCTGAACGAACGGAAAAGATAAAGCATGCAAAGGGCAATCAGCAAAAATGCCCACATGATGCTTTCCTTCAATCCGTTGATGATAAACGAGGTGCCTTCAAGGAAAGTAACGCTGCTGCCTGTAAGCTGTATGTCGTAAGAAGCGGTATCAAAAATTTCCTTGCTTTTGTTATTGATCTGGTTCATCAACTCCTCCAATTTCTTGCTGCCCACATCGGCCATGTTAACGCTGATCCGGGCATGCTGCCTGCTGCTATCCATAAAACTCCGCACGAGCTTCGAAAATGTGCTGGCGGTGTCAGCATCGCTGCGCGTACTTAAATACTGCGCGAGAAAAGCAATGTCGAAAGAATTCGGTAAGCCGTAATTCGTGCTGTCGCCATCATAATACGCCTGCCGCGCGAATTTCATCCCTTCCACAATGGAGAGGGGCCGGCTCATGTGCGGATTCGCACTGATAAACGAAGACAGCTCATCGATCTTTTGAAAAGTTTTCAGCGGATTACGGCGCAGGCCGTTTTTCTGTTTCGTATCCACCACAATTTCAAGCGGCATCACCCCTTCAAAATTTCGCTCAAAATATTTCAGGTCGGTATATATCTTATCTGTTTTGGGCAGGTCGTCCACGATAAATCCTTCAGACTTCAGCTTGAAAATACCAACAATCGACGCGGCGATAATCAACCCCGTAACAAGGTAGATGGTGCGGCGGTGATTCAACGACCAAATCTCCAGCCTGTCGAGAATGGACAACAACCACCGGTTTTCAAGGTATTTCGTATGACGGTGTTTCGGTGCCGGCAAAAAACTCAGGAACACTGGAATAATGATGAGCGAAATAATAAACAAAGCGAAAATGTTTATTCCGGCCACCACGCCAAACTCCTTCAGCACCGCGCTTTTGGTGAGCGCAAAAACTGCGAAACCAATCGCTGCGGCGATGTTGCAGAACAGCGTAACAATGCCCATCCGGGTGATCATCTCCACCAGTGCCCGCGATTTCCTATCCTTCGCATCGCCCGGCTGCGACCGTTCAAGAT
This sequence comes from uncultured bacterium, assembly GCA_966193805.1. GTDB lineage: Bacteria > Bacteroidota > Bacteroidia > Chitinophagales > Chitinophagaceae > Flavitalea. Next base: position 5,563 of record CBIGXK010000052.1, read on the forward strand.
CGCGGTAGGTACTGTGATATTTGTTAAGAAAATAAATACAGTTCGGAATACCTATCACCACAATCAACGGCGGAATGAGTGCATTCAGCAAAGTAATCTTGTACCCCAGCAAATGCATCGTACCCAAACTCCATAATACACCCGTTACCACAACAAATAAAGAGAGAAAGGTGGCGCTGAGGCTCCTGAAAAATACCAGTAAGATGATAGCCGATAAGACGACCGATCCAAACAAGAACCACTGCATTTCATTGGCAACGCGTGTTGCCATGTTTGTGCGGATCAACGGCAGGCCGCTGTAATGCATTTCGAGTGAGTTGCTCTTCCCAAATTCTTCGGCCGCATCCACCACCATCTTCACCACTGCATTCCTGCGTTTTGAATTCATCACATTCTTGTCGATGCTTACACCAAGCAGGTAGGCGTGCGTTGAGTCGTTGTATAAAAGCCCGTTGTAAAATTTCAGGTTCATGAAAACGGTCCTGCAACTGTCGAGCGTTTGCTGTGAAAGGGTGCCCGATGGGAATACCGGAATGGCCAGTAGTTTTTCGGAGGACGTGTCCTTTACCAGGTTGGTTGCGCCGGGAACGCTTAACACACCCACTACTGCGGCGGTATTCTTTAACTTCTCAACAAGCGCCGAATATTCATTAAACAGCTTTGCCTCGAAGAGGTTAGGTGTGTCGAAGCCGATGACGAGCAGGTTGCCGTCTTCGCCAAACTGCTTGCGGAAATCCTGGTAGGCCTTATACTTCGGATTATCTGTGGGAATGGCCCTGGTAAACTCATAGCTGAGTTGCACCTTCGAGGCCTGCCACCCCATGAACGCAGTGACGGCCAGGATGATGACCAGTAACGGCCAGCGAAATCGTAAAACGAATTGAGCAATTCTTCCCCACATCGGCTGATATTGATATTAAAATAATGAAGCGGTCCGCAAATATAGCTTCTATGCCTTAAACACCCGTTGGCGATGATGGAAGCTGCCGGCTGCTTAACTTTGATGAGTGCTGCATCATAAAACAAAAGGCATCGTTTTAAGGGTCGTAAAATACGGCGAGTCCAGCATCATCACCTCTGTTTTTACCGAATTGTTCGGCATACAGTCCTACATCGTCAATGGCGTTCGCGTTAATTCGAAGAAGGGTTCGGGAAGAGGCAATCTTTTTCAACCAGCGTCCCTGCTCGACCTCGTGGTGTATCACAACGAGCTGAAAAATCTTCAACGCATCAAAGAATTCAAATGGGCGCACATTTATGACAACATTTTCTTCAGCGTGTTTAAAAACGCCGTGGGCCTTTTCATGATCGAACTTTTGCAACGCAGCCTGAAACAGCCAGAACCCAACCCCGAACTTTTTCATTTTGTGGAAGATGCATTTCTTCACCTCGACCGTGCGCCGGATAATGTTGTCGCAAATTTTCCGATTTACTTCGCGCTTCATTTAAGCGGCTTCTACGGCTTTCGAATCTCCGATAAACACTCCGGGCAAACGCGCATACTCGACCTTCAGGAAGGTGAGTTTGTTGCAGACGCCCCGCTTCATTCATGGTATTTGAATGAACAATACAGCCAGATAGTCTCCGACCTGTTGAAAGTAATTCAGCCTGCAGAGCTGGCGCAGCTTAAACTTAACCAGGAAACGCGCCGCGTGCTGCTACACGCGCTCGAAACATTTTACGCCCTGCATATACAGGATTTCGGAACAATGAAGACGCTACCCGTTCTCGAAGCGGTATTGTCATAAAATTCTCTCTGCCGCAGACCCTGCAAGCGTACCACTTTTGCCTCCACTGATGCTGACTACGCCGGGTCGCTTCCCCACCGCGAAACTCCCATAGCGATCCTCTATTTTCAAAGCTTTGGCGCCATTTACCGTTGCCCACTGCAGCAATTCAAATGTATCCAGCGACGGAAACTGCCGCTGCAGCGTTTTCAGCTCCGCCAGGATATCGAGTTCATCATTTGAAGCAAGACTATCAGTACCTACTACCATCCGGCAATCATATTTCCTGAGCAATGGCACGTTGGGCAGTTTGCCGCCGATGTAAACATTGGCATTCGGACAAAGGCACCAGTACAGTTCAGGCACTTCCTTGCTGTTTGCGGCGATCCATTGCAGATCCTTTTCCGAAGTGTGAACGTTGTGAACGAGTATGAGCGGATGTGTTGTACTTATTTTTTGAAGACAGTGCAGCAGGCTGTTATGCGGCGCGCCGGTAAAATGACCGATGTCCACATTCAGAAACTGGTACAGCTCAAGAAATCCTCCTTTGCCCGTCATAAAGAATTCTGATTCGGCCTCGCTTTCCTGGTTGTGTATCGAAAGAATACTGTACTTGTCGAACTCATCGACCAGCTCAAATAATTTATCAGATACGGAATAAGGTGCATGCGGCACGATGGAAGACCGCTGCCCTAATTGATTGAAAGAAGCGAACACTTTTTCAGCCTGCGCAAACCGGGATGCTGCAGCAGAATTAATGAAGCCGGTAACCTCGATAAAATTGTGATAGTACAAATTGTTGTGTCGCTTTACTTCCAGCGTATGATCCGTATTGCAGATGTCGCCAACGGCCACTATTCCCTTCTTCTTCATATTTTCTTCCTGAGCCTGCATCGCCTCATATTGCTGAGCAAGCGGAACGTTTCGGCCGCTCATCACCGCCATCAGGAACTTCACCATACCGGTGTCGGGCGGTATCCTGCCTTTCAAATGCGACAGTTCCAGGTGGCAGTGACTGTTGATAAAACCCGGGCAAATGATTCCTTCAAATTTTTCCACATCGTCGCCGGCGTCGGCCGCCGGGATGATTTCAATGACGGCGCCCTCTTCGTCTGTAATGAGCACCTCGTTGTTTGCGAGAACGGTGCTGCCGGTGAATAACTGATCCGCGGCGAATTTCCTGTAAGTCATGACTTGCGAATGATTTAACTTTGCGCACCCTGTAAAACCTAAAAGTAAAGCAATCTATGATAGATAAACTGGAGGCGATAAAAGCGAGATTCGAGGACCTGGGTGTTGCCCTTACCAATCCTGCCATCGTGAACGATAACAGGAAGTTCATGGAAACGAGCAAGGAGTATCGCAGCCTTGAAAAAATTGTGAATGCCTACAGGGAATATCAGCAGGTATTGGATGACGTTGAATTTTACAGGGAAGCGTTAAATGGCGACGATGCTGAATTGAGGGACCTTGCAAAAAATGAAGCGCCTGCATTGGAAGAGAAAAAGGACAAGATGGAGTCCCACATCAGGCAACTCCTCATACCAAAAGATCCACAGGACGACAAAAATGCCAGTATAGAGATCAGGGCGGGCACCGGCGGCGATGAGGCCAGTTTGTTTGCCGGCGACCTGTTGCGGATGTATCTCCGCTTTTGCGAACGCCGGGGATGGAAAACCGCCATACTCAGCGAAAGCGAAGGAACCGTTGGCGGATACAAGGAAGTTCAACTGGAAGTGACCGGCGACGATGTTTATGGTACGTTGAAGTTCGAGAGCGGTGTTCACCGCGTGCAACGTGTTCCCGAAACAGAAACCAGCGGCCGTGTACACACTTCCGCGGCAACTGTGGCGGTGATGCCGGAGGCCGATGAGGTGGATTTCGAGTTGAACCCGGCCGACGTTAAAATGGAAACTGCGCGAAGCGGAGGGGCCGGCGGACAGAATGTTAACAAAGTAGAGACAAAGGTCATGTTGACACATATCCCGACAGGAACGGTGGTAGTATGTCAGACTGAACGTTCTCAGCTGGGCAATCGCGAGAAGGCCATGCAAATGCTGAGAACAAAGCTATACGAGGAGCAGGTAAGAAAACAAGAGGAAGAAATCGCCAGGCACCGAAAGAGCCTGGTGAGCAGCGGCGACCGCAGCGCCAAGATCAGGACCTACAATTTCCCACAGGGACGTATAACCGATCACCGGATAGGGCTCACTGTTTACAATATGGATGCTGTGCTGAATGGTGATATACAGGAGTTTATAGACGCTCTGCAGTTTGCGGAGAATTCAGAAAAGCTGGCAAAACAAAATTGACGGAGCTACGTTAAGTTTATGAGAAATCAAATCCCCATTGGGAAAAGAAATCTACACGACAGTATCTTTGCCGTAACAAAACATGGAATTTAAATAGTATATTACAGGTAGATAAACCGGTTTAACGAATCTATAAAAGTGAGTGGCACCGGTTTTGTTTACTAAGAATAGACTTCATAAAGCAGTCAATTTTCTCATAAGCAGTTAGTTTTGGTTACAGCCCCTGTTTCTACAGGGGCTTTATTATTTGCTGAAACGGAGTTGATTAACTGCCTTATGAAGATCTATTGTTTGAAGACAAAACGCCATTCTTAAACGCTGCACGAAATTTTCACTATTTTTTAAAAAGGTTGCGGATTTATTTAATTCCTTAATAACCAGATGCCTGCGAGTACAGCGCCGATGGCGTCCGCCATGATATCGCCCACATCGAACGAACGGTTCGGTATAAAATAGAGCTGTACGTACTCCATGAGTACGCCAAGAAGGATAACCAGCGCAACGGCGCCGAGAAAGACGTATCTCAGCCGGCGTTCAGGCCGTTCGATAGCTGCAAAGTGCCATCCCCAAAACAGGACGTTCAATCCAAAGAGAATGACATGAACAACTTTGTCAAGATTTTTCAGGCCGAACAGACCTGTTCCAGGTACCATGGATCCCGGTAAACACAATAATGCGATGGTGAAAATGGTCCAGGCAACAGGAAAAAACTTAGAGGAAAAAAATCGTCTCAGAAAGGCCGGCATACGTCCGAAAGATAAAGCAAAAATATGGAGTAATCACAGTTTTGACACACAGGAAAATTCGCGCATGCGGGGAACGCCCGGATAGAAGTGATGATCGCTAACCGGCCATCTCGCTGTATGCTGCTGCATCCATCAGGTTGTTAACGTCCGCGGGATTTTTCACCTTCATTTTAATCATCCATCCTTTTCCGTACGGATCGGTGTTGACGAGCTCGGGCGTAGCGGCGAGGTCACTATTTAATTCGGTGATGGTGCCGGCAACGGGCAGGAAAAGATCGGAAACGGTTTTAACTGCTTCAACACTGCCAAATACGGCATCTGCATCGAGCGTTTTTCCCACTGTCTCAATTTCAACATACACAATGTCGCCTAATTCCTGCTGTGCAAAATCTGTAATGCCTATCGTTGCCGTATCGCCATTCAGGCTGATCCATTCATGGTCCTTGGTGTAACGGAGATCAGTAGGGAAATTCATATTGTGGTTTTAGTGCTGCAAGATTACAAAATATTATGTGTCTCAAAATAAAGCAGCGCATGATCTTTCAAAAAGTTTTCCTGCTCGATGAGGTTCATATCCGGCATTTGCTTCATTTGTTTAAAATGCGGCCATCCGTCGGTATCGTGTCCGGTAACTTCGAAGTATCCGCTTTGCGACAGTAACGTACATACGGCAACGTGCATCAGGTCCTGCTTCTGTTCTTTTGTGAACTTACTCCTGATGTGCCCGAATTCCTGTACCCCGATGAGAAAAAGTATGGTTTCGAGGTCGGGCTTTTTGCCGAACCTTTCCAGCATTTTTGCTTCCAGTTCCCACCACCTCGCCTGAAGATCATCCTGAATTTGCATCGTGCAAAGATAAGAGATGGATTTTCACCTTTGCCCTTTGCCCTTTCGCCTTTCCCTATATTTGCCGCCAAATCATGGACAAATGCTACAGCTCAGCTTCATAAGACAAAATCCTGAACTGGTTAAGGAACGGCTCGCGATAAAAAACTTCACCGGCACGGACATCGTCGATGACATCATCGCGGCAGATGATGAAAAAAGAAGACTGCAGCTCGAAAGCGAAAACATGCAATCAAAGGCAAACGCGATATCGAAGGATATCGGCAAGCTGATGGCCGCCAAACAAACTGATGAAGCCAACAAGCGCAAACAGGAAGTGGAATCGCTGAACAACGAAGTGAAACCCATCCGCGCCCGCCTGGCAGAACTCGAAAAACAAGTGGATGAACTGCTGGTAAGATTGCCTAACCTGCCATCAGAAAAAGTGCCGCCGGGAAAAACGCCTGAAGACAACGTGACCGTACGCGAAGGGGGAAGCATGCCTGCACTGGCCGCGGGAGCACTCGCCCACTGGGACCTGGCAAAAAAATTCAGGCTGATCGACTTCGACCTCGGCAACAAAGTTACCGGCAGCGGCTTCCCTTTTTATACCGGCAGCGGAGCAAAATTCCAGCGCTCGCTTATCCAGTATTTCCTGGATTTCAATACAGCCGCAGGTTACATTGAATTCCTTCCACCTTTTATGGTGAATGAAGATTCGGCATATGGCACCGGGCAGTTACCCGACAAGGAAGGACAGATGTACCACGTTACGGAAGATAATTTCTATCTCATCCCCACTGCTGAGGTGCCCATAACAAATATCTATCGGGACGCAGCCGTAAGCGAAAAAGATCTTCCCATAAAAATGACGGCGTACACCCCATGCTTCAGGCGCGAAGCCGGCAGCTACGGAAAGGATGTTCGCGGACTGAACAGGCTGCACCAGTTCGACAAAGTAGAGCTGGTACAATTGACGGTGCCCGGGAAAAGCTACGACGCGCTTGAAGAAATGGTGGAGCACGTGGAGCGCCTGATACAGTCGCTCGAACTGCCGTATCGCATTCTGAAGCTATGCGGAGGTGATATGGGCTTCACTTCTGCCCTCACCTACGATTTTGAAGTGTATAGCGCGGCACAGGAGAAGTGGCTCGAGGTAAGTTCGGTATCTAATTTTGAATCTTTCCAAACCAACAGGATGAAGATCCGGTACAAAGGAAATAATGGGAAGAACCAGTTGGCACATTCCCTCAACGGAAGCTCCCTTGCACTGCCACGCATCCTTGCCGCACTGCTCGAGAACAATCAATCGGACGAAGGAATTAAAGTGCCGGCTGCAGTAAAGAAATATTTCGGATCAGACATCATTAAATAGTGCGGCCTCACCGGATCAGGGTAACCGTCCCTTTTTTGAAATGCTCGAGACCGTTGAAATCAACTCCCCGGATCAACCACACATATGTGCCGGCGGGAAGGTCTTTCCCGCTCATCCTGCCGTCCCATCCTTCCATGATTTTTGATGAACTGTATATCAGTTGGCCATAACGGTTGTACACCTGGAACAAATCGACCGACCGCATGCCCACTGCGATGAACTTAAACCGGTCGTTCTTACCATCGTTGTTGGGCGAAAAGGCCGAAGGCACGTATAGCTCCGGTCCTTTATAAACTTTGATATTCAGTGTATCGGTGGTGGCGCAGCCCATCTCGGTATAAGCGGTCAGTACAAACTGCTGATCGTGCTTCAGGGCGACAACAGGGTTGGGAATATCATCCGCCGTGAGGCCGGTTGCCGGCGTCCACTGATAAAACTGTCCGCCCGAGGCGTTCAATTGAATGGGTTGGTTGGTCGCAAGAATGGTGTCATTACCTGCAAATGCATTCGTTTCGTAAACGTTCAGTGTTTTTTCGACCGAAGGCGATGGGCAGCCGTTCACAGAATAGCCCGTCAGCCGCACGGCATACTCGCCTCCCTTGGTGTATGTGTAATCATGCACCGGGTTGCTTACCGAGCGCGTCCTGCCATCACCATAATTCCAGGTCCACCGGATGATGTCAACGCTGCCGGTATTTGATGCAGTAAAGGTGGCCGGATCGGTAACGCAGATAGCGCCCACGTCGAAATCTGCCGAAGGCACCGGAAATGAGGTGAGCGATCTGATGATCGGTTCCGATACGCATCCCTCCAGCGTCTCTACCGAAAATTGAACGCGGGTGGTGCCGCCCAGCGCCATGGGAGGCGGTTGTTCGTCGCTATAATGCTGGGTGCCTATTTGCCAGTTCCACTTATTAATGGTCCCGAATTCAACGTCCGATTCGTCCAGGAAGGTAATGGGCACACCTTCGCACACCGGGTTGGGCGAATAGTTGAATGCCGCTGTGGGTTCGGACCCCATTACAATCGTCTTGGCAAAGGGATCGGAGAGGCAGCCGTCGTTGCCCAGGATGGTCAGGCTCACTTCATAGTTGCCGGGTTTCGCATAATTATGGGGAGGCGGTGTTTGCAATTCAGAAGTTGTTCCATCCCCAAAATCCCAGAACCATTTTTCAATGGTGCCGAACGAAGTGGAGCTATCCTCGAATTGCAGCACCTGTGGGAAGCAGGTGCTTTGACCGTCAGGAAGTTTAAAGGAGGCGTCGAGCGAAGTGCAGACGCGCTGGTGGTTACGGGCGCCGCCGGTTGCCGACGTAAATCCCCAGAATACCATTGGGTCGCCACTAAAAATATCTCTTACGATGTCGAGGGTAACACCCGTCCTGAAAACGCCGTCAATTTCCGTATTCAGGGTAAATGTAGCAGGATCCCAGGTGATGCGGAACGAGTGCCATTCGCAGTCTTCCAGGTTGCCACCACTTTGAAGCGCCGGTACAGCGGTGGTCACATTGTCCATGTCGCTGTGGTTGACCACCCCATTGCGATGAATGGAAATATGATCGAAGCCTGGGTCGTTGTCGTCGAAGTTTTGCCAGGTATCGATGAGGACGCCAATGGAGGGCGACACTCCCTGGTAGCCGATACCCTGCCCGAAGGTGCCGATGCTGGTGCTGATGGGTTGCAACACGAACGCGATACCGTCTGCACCATCGCCGTCCCGGCAGCCAAGGAACACGCTGAATTTAAAATCGAAGGGCTCGTTTAGATTGATCTTGTTGATGTTCCAGACGGATCCCGTCTGGTTGAACTCGTCGGGGGTGAGTGTGAAGCAATGGCAGTTTTCCTGGTAGGCGTTCCCGTTGTGATGATAGGGGTTGTCGCTCTGTGCCTCCAGGCCGATGGCACGTACCAGCATCGCTCCCAGCAACAGCGTGTAGGTGATATACCTGCCGTACCTTACCATCTTTTTAACGCAAAATCATCATGAAGACGACAAATAAAAAGGCTATCCATCCGCTCTGACTTCATCAAAGGAATGGATAGCCCGTATAGTTTACATTCAGCTTACCAACCTTGCCTGGCGATGCCGGCCTTGATAGCATCCAGCGCCTTTTGTTCGCCGAGGAGCGTTGTTAATTTATTTCCTTTTCCATCATTTCCCTGAGCCATGTATGCTCCTTTCGCGGTTTTGGTGATCACGGCGTCCTGTATAGGCACATTTTTCTCTTTCGTTTTTACATTATACGCTGTGAGTGTAACTTCCGGCATACCTGATTTTTTTAAAGGTTAACGATATTCAACAAGGTCTAAAACCTTACAATAAGACCTTAAAACCTGTTTTAAAGATAGGAATAATTGAATACTGACCTAATTATAT
>CBIGXK010000053.1:0-14692 GCA_966193805.1 uncultured bacterium
CTGCGAATTAATGGCTGCTACGGTTTCGGGATCATTGCTCACCGAATCGCCGTTAACGCTGCGGTGAACCGAGGAAATGGGCAGCTTATTCGGATAAACCACCACCTTCAGGTAGTTGAGAATGCTGGTAAGATGTTCCATTCCGCGAACATTACCCGAGCGGCCGGTAGAAATGCCCACCAGCAGCGCCTTCTTTCCCCACCAGGCTTTCTTATAATCTGAAAGGTCGAGAAGTGTTTTGAGCACGCCGGGAATGCTCGCATTGTACTCAGGGGAAATGAAGATAAACTTTTGTATGGGAATGATCAGGGCCTGTTCCATTTTTTCAAAAGACGGATTCCTGGATGACAGATCAAGCTCTTCGAGGGAGATGATGTCCGAACCGATGTTCCTGTGTTCAAGCGCTTTCTGATAGTATATCGCCACCCTGATGCTGTTGCTTTCCTTCCTGTTTGTTCCGGATATGATTGTGTACCTATCGTTCATAAAGAGAAACTGGCCCGGCCATATATTATACCGAAATCTTAATTTTGCCAACCTGTCAGCAATTTAGAACTTATCAACCTATCTTGCAAAGCATAAACATCTATGGCAAGAGTAATCGGAGTGGCGAATCAAAAAGGCGGCGTGGGAAAAACCACTTCTGCCATTAACCTGGCAGCAAGCCTGGCGGTATTGGAATTCAGGACGTTGCTCCTGGATGCGGATCCGCAGGCGAACAGCACGACCGGGGTTGGGTTCGACCTGCAAAACATCCAGCAGAGCCTGTACGACTGCATGGTCAACGGAACGCCGGCCCGCGATGTTATCCTCAAGTCGGAAATACCGAACCTGGACATTATCCCTTCTCATATCGACCTGGTGGGCGCCGAGATCGAAATGATCAACTATCCCAACAGGGAAAGCGTTCTCAAAAATATCCTCGAGCCCATTCGCGACGAGTACGAATTCGTGATCATCGATTGTTCGCCTTCGCTCGGGTTGATCACCGTAAATGCGCTTACGGCCGCCGATTCCGTGATCGTGCCGGTTCAAACAGAATTTTTTGCGCTGGAAGGGCTCGGAAAGTTATTGAACACGATCAAGATCGTGCAGAGCCGCCTTAATCCTTCACTCGCCATCGAAGGCATCCTGATGACCATGTATGACGGCCGCCTTCGCCTGTGCAACCAGGTGGTAAGCGAAGTTCGCAAGCATTTCGATGAAATGGTATTCAACACCATCATTCACCGCAATACAAGGATCAGCGAAGCGCCCAGCGTGGGCAAGCCCGTAATATTATACGACGCCCAAAGCAAGGGCTCAATGAACTACCTGAACCTGGCGAAAGAAGTGCTGCAAAAAAATAACAAAACGAAGATCAGCCAGGAGGAAAGGATTCTCGAGTAACCAGCCTTCGAAGACATCAAATTAACCGGCAAACGGCAATAGTTGACTATATTATTCTTTAACAACAAACATGACCAACCCGAAACAAAATAAGGATGCGTTGGGCAAAGGTATCCGTTCCCTCCTCCAAAGCATCGACACAGATATGAAAACCACTGCGGGCGAACTGAAAGCGTCGGTAGTGGAGTCGGCAACCTCCATGCAGCGGATAGCCGTTGCTGATATTGAACCGAATCCAAAACAGCCGAGGAAGGATTTTGACGAGCAGGCCCTGCAGGAACTGGCACATTCCATTAAGCTGCACGACCTTGTGCAACCCGTTACCGTTTCGCAACTGGCGAACGGCAAATTCAGGCTTATTGCCGGTGAAAGAAGATGGCGCGCAGCCAAAATCGCCGGACTGAAAGATCTGCCCGCATACGTTCGCAAAACCAACGATCAGCAATTGCTCGAGCTGGCGCTGCTCGAAAACCTCCAGCGCGAGGACCTGAATGCAATGGAAGTGGCCCTCAGCTACAAAAGGATGATGGAAGAACTGAACCACACCCAGGAAGAAGTGGCCGAAAGAATGGGTAAGGAGAGGAGTACCGTTGCCAACTACATACGCCTGCTGAAATTGCCGCCCGACATACAGGTAGCCGTTAGAAAGGGACAACTGTCGATGGGCCATGCCCGCGCGCTGATCAATGTTGATACGGTAGATAAGCAACTCTACATCTTCGGAGAGATCATTAAAAGCGGCTTGTCGGTACGGCAGACGGAAGAACTGGTAAGGAGGCTGTACAAATCGGGGGGCGCGCCGAAGGAACCAGTAAAGTCCACGCTGCCACCTGCATTTAAAAAGATTGAGGATACACTTTCATCCCACTTCAGCGCTAAGGTGAAGCTCAACCATTCAAAAAAGGGCCACGGAAGTATTTTGATAGAATATTATTCCATCAATGATTTGAACAAGATACTCGACCAGATAGGCGTATCGGCCGGTTAACGACGATGATGAGGAAGATCATGATATATTTGGTATTGTTGATGGCCGGTGGTAGCGCCGCGTATTCACAAGTACCAGATACAACGCGCGTGATCGTGGACACCACAGCCCCCGCTCCTGCGGAAAGACTGCCGGTGCTGCGCGATACGTTGCAATACAATGACACCTCGATCGTCAATACCCCGCATGGAAAAGATACGATAGTGAAGAAGAAGGTCCATTCGCCGCGGGGCGCCACGATAAGGTCTGCCATCATACCGGGATGGGGACAGATTTACAATAAAAAATATTGGAAGGTACCTTTGGTGTATGGTGCGATCGGCTTTCCGATGTATCTGTTTTTTGATAACAAGAAATGGTACAACCGAACGCGTTATGCGCTTTCCATCGTGGTGAATGACGAAGTTGACGATCCGGAAAAGATGGCGAAGGTGCATCCGCAGTTGGTCCAGTTCGTGGAAGCGAAAGCGCAGGCATCGCTGGTGAATTACCGCAACAGCTTTCGCCGCGACATGGATTACTCCATCCTGTTCACCATACTGATGTACGGGATCAATATCATCGATGCCACCGTTGACGGTCACCTCAAAGGTTTTGATGTGAGTGATGACCTCACATTACACATAAAACCCGCATTTTTGCAGGGTACAACGACACCGGGAATTGCGCTGGTGGTAAATTTCAAATAGAAAAGAATGAAGATCGCATTATTAGGATATGGGAAAATGGGTCATGCCATTGAGGAGATCGCTTTGCAAAGAGACCATGAAGTGGTGTGCAAAGTAGGAATCGAAAATCTTGAAGACAGGACCGCAGAGAATATTAAGAAGGCCGATGTGGTGATTGAATTTACGGGGCCCGACAGCGCCTTCGACAACGTAAAGCTGTGCCTGGATGCCGGCGTGCCCGTTGTGTGCGGTTCTACGGGATGGCTGGCAAAATTTGAAGAAGCAAAAAAATACTGCCAGCAAAAAAATGGAGGTTTTTTATACGCGAGCAACTTCAGCGTTGGCGTGAATATATTTTTCGCGCTGAACAAAAAGCTCGCCGAGCTGATGAGCGGCCAACCGGAATATGAGGTGTCGATGAAGGAGATCCATCACACGCAGAAGATCGATGCGCCGAGCGGCACGGCCATCACGCTGGCCGAGCAGGTGATGAAAGCTTTGCCCGGGAAGAAAAAATGGGTGAACCATCCCTCTGATAACAGCAATGAACTGGTGATTTTGAGCGAACGAGTGGATCCGGCACCGGGAACGCATAGCATTACCTATTCGAGTGACATTGATGAAATTTGCATTACGCATACCGCACGCAGCAGGAAAGGGTTTGCAACAGGTGCGGTGATTGCAGCTGAGTTCCTGGCAAAAAACAAACAAGGTGTATTTTCGATGCAGGATGTGCTGGGGATTAAATAAGTTAAAAGTTAAAACTTAAAAGTTAAAAGCGTTTGCCCATTGCCGATTGTCGAACAAGAATTTAAACATAGATTAACTCCCTATGCTTTCAAAAAAGGCCCAATATGCATTTCAGGCGCTGATGTACATGGCGGAAAAACCCGCCAATGAACCGACGCTTATTGCTGAAATTTCGAAAAAAAGAAAGATACCGCTGAAATTTTTGGAAAACATCCTTTTGCAGTTAAAGAACGAAGGTGTTCTTGAAAGCAAAAAGGGAAAGGGTGGCGGGTATTTTTTCAAAGTGCCGCCGAAAGATGTTCCGCTCGCGAGAGTTATCCGGATCATTGATGGGCCGATAGCGATGCTGCCATGCGTAAGCTTATATTTTTACGAAAGGTGCAAGAACTGCGATGAGCGCCGCTGCGGATTGCATGATATGATGACGCTGGTACGCGACAACGCGTTAAAAGTTCTCGAGCGAAAAAGCGTTGCCGATATTGCGACGTTGTGAGGTCCACCCCCACCAGCGGGGACACAACTGCCTCTCGGGCAAAAGTTAAAAGTTAAAACTTAAAACTTATAACTATAGTCGATCCGTCACCTATTGCCGTTTGCCCTTTGCTGCTAACTTCTTAAATTCCCCACCATCTCCGCCGCCATTTTAGCCAAATCATATTCCTGGTTCCATCCCCAGTCGCGCCTTGCAACGGAGTCGTCTATGCTTTCCGGCCAGCTATCGGCTATAGGTTGCCGGTAGTCTGGTTTGTAGTCTGTCTCAAAGTCAGGTACATACTTTTTAATTTCAACGGCAAGCTGTTCGGGGGAAAAGCTCATTGCGGAAAGATTATAGGATGTTCGTACAGAAATCTTTTCAGCAGGCGCCTCCATCAGCTCGATGGTGCCCCGTATCGCATCGGGCATGTACATCATCGGCAGAAAGGTGTCTTTGTTCAGAAAGCAGGTGTATTTCTTCTCTTCAATGGCCTCCTGGAACATTTCGATGGCGTAGTCGGTAGTTCCTCCGCCGGGCGCCGATTTATAGCTGATGAGCCCCGGGTAGCGGATGCTTCTGACGTCAACGCCATAACGCTGGTGATAATAATTGCACCAAAATTCACCGGCATATTTGCTGATGCCGTAAACGGTTGTCGGCTCGATGATCGTTTGCTGCGGGCAATTCTTTTTTGGTGAAGTGGGCCCGAATACGGCGATGCTGCTGGGCCAGTAAACTTTATGCACCTGTTCTTCCTTGGCAATGTCGAGTACATTCAGCAAACCCTGCATATTGAGGTTCCACGCGAGGTTGGGATTTTTTTCGCCGGTGGCCGAAAGAATGGCGGCGAGCAGGTACACCTGCGTAACATTTTGCCGGATAACCTGTACGTGGAGCATTTCCTTGTTCATGATGTCGAGCGGAACATAGGGACCGGACCCTTTCAGCAATTCATTTTCTTCGCGGAGGTCGGATGCAACGACATTTGCATTGCCATAAATTTTGCGCAGGGCAAGGGTAAGCTCCACACCTATTTGCCCCGAGGCGCCGATGACGAGTATTTTTTCTTTTTGCATGTGATGGTTTGGTGAGGTTTGCGCGCAAATATAAGAAAGGGAGTGGTGAGTGGGGAGTGGGTAGTGGGGAGTGGGCGGTGGGTAGCAGAAAGCACTCCCTACTCCCTACTCCCTATTGCCTATTGCCTATTGCCTATTGCCCAATGCCTATTGCCTATTGCCTATTGCCCAATGCCTATTGCCTATCTTTGCCCCATGCAAAAGTTTTTAAAGGACCTTTTTCAAAACCAGTCGTACGACGAAAAGAATTTTTTCCTGATTGCAGGTCCATGCGTGGTGGAATCGGAGGAGTTGCTCGACGAGGTGGCCGAAAAGGTATCCGGCATTTGTAAAAAACTCGGCATACCGTACATCTTCAAATCTTCTTACAGGAAAGCGAACCGCACCAGCGCTACATCGTTCACGGGCATCGGCGACGAAAATGCGCTGGCGCTCGTGAAGAAAACCGGCGCGAAATATAAACTGCCTACAACATCCGACATTCACGCACACGACGAAGCGGCGCCCGCAGCCGATCACGTTGACGTGCTGCAGATACCTGCTTTTTTGTGCCGCCAAACCGATCTGCTGCAGGCTGCCGCATTCACGGGCAAGGTGGTGAACGTAAAAAAAGGACAATTTCTCAGTGGCGAATCCATGAAGTTTGCAGTCGAAAAAATTAAAGCCGCAGGCAACGACAAGATCATCCTCACCGAACGCGGCACCACTTTCGGCTACCAGGACCTGGTTGTGGATTACCGGAACATCCCGGCGATGAAAAAGCTCGGTGTACCAGTGGTGATGGATTGCACGCACAGTTTGCAGCAGCCCAATCAGCCGGGCGGCGTTACAGGAGGAAATCCGGAACTTATCGGAACCATTGCGAAGGCGGCAATTGCTGCCGGCGCCGACGGACTTTTTATCGAAACGCACCCCAACCCATCTGTTGCAAAAAGCGACGGCGCCAACATGCTTAAGCTGGAGCTTCTGGAAGAATTATTGAAAGAGTTGGTGAGGGTGAGGAAAGCAGTGGTGTAAGGTGGCGGAGATAGGCAATCACTCATTCCAAAGCGGATTCCTCCTCACAGCCATGATATAGCGTTTCATATTCATCCAGAAGGCAAGAATGAAGTAAACAATTAACGGCGAGCCCATGGTCAGGAACGAGATGTAAATGAACCATGTCCGGATCCGCGTAACAGAAATACCGATCCTCTCGCCTATGGCAGTACACACACCGAATAGCTTCCATTCGATAAAGTACCTCATACGGTTCATGTCACTAAATTAATCAATTTATTTATGGGAGCAACATTGAACGCTTGAGTCAACTGAATTTTAGGTAAATTCGCACAAAATTTGACTACACATAAAATCTGAATTGATGGTATTTGACTTGGACTTAATCAAAAAGGTTTATGAGAGGATGCCCCGGAAAATTGAAGAAGCGAGGGCTTTGACAGGAGGCGCTTTAACGCTGGCAGAAAAGATTTTATATACGCATTTGTACAAACCCGCTCCATCGGCATTTACAAGAGGAAAAGATTATGTTGATTTTGCTCCCGACAGGGTGGCCATGCAGGATGCAACGGCCCAAATGGCACTTCTGCAATTCATGACCTGCGGCCGCTCAAAAGTTGCGGTGCCTTCGACCGTTCACTGTGACCACCTCATCCAGGCGAAATCAGGCGCCAAAGAGGACCTGAAAACGGCGCTCGATATCAATAACGAAGTTTTTTCCTTTCTTTCCTCCATCTCCAACAAATACGGCATCGGCTTCTGGAAACCCGGAGCCGGCATTATCCACCAGGTGGTGCTTGAGAACTACGCGTTCCCCGGTGGCATGATGATAGGCACCGATAGTCACACGCCCAACGCCGGCGGACTGGGCATGATCGCCATCGGCGTAGGTGGAGCCGATGCGGTGGACGTGATGGCCGGACTGCCCTGGGAACTGAAGATGCCCAAACTGATCGGCATCAAGCTCACAGGCAAAATGAGCGGCTGGACCGCCCCTAAAGATGTTATCCTGAAAGTAGCGGGCATCCTCACCGTAAAAGGCGGAACAGGCGCGATCGTCGAATATTTCGGGGAGGGCGCCGAAAGCATGAGCGCCACCGGAAAAGCGACAATCTGCAACATGGGCGCGGAAATAGGCGCCACCTGCTCGCTGTTTGCATACGACGAGAAGATGACCGCCTACCTGAAGGCAACCGGACGCGAAGAAATCGCGGCCATCGCCGACGGCGTGAAACAACACCTCCGTCCAGACGATGAAGTGTACGCCAATCCCGGCCAGTACTACGACCAACTCATAGAAATAAATCTCAGTGAGCTCGAACCCCATGTAAACGGTCCGTTCACACCCGACCTGGCATGGCCCATCAGCAAACTGGCGGAAGCGGTAAAAGAAAATAAATGGCCGGAAAAGCTGGAAGTGGCCCTAATCGGTTCATGCACCAACTCTTCCTACGAAGACATCAGCCGCTCCGCATCGGTAGCCCGGCAGGCTCGCACAAAAAAGTTAAAGGCCCGCTCAGAATTTACCGTTACACCCGGCAGTGAACTGGTGAGGTTCACGATCGAAAAAGACGGATTACTGCAGGCGTTCGATGAAATCGGCGGCGTGGTGCTGGCCAATGCCTGCGGTCCCTGCATCGGTCAGTGGGCCCGCCACATCGATGATCCCAACAGGAAGAATTCCATCATCACCTCGTTCAACAGGAACTTCGCCAAGCGCAACGACGGGCTCGCATCTACCCATGCGTTCGTGGCTTCACCGGAAATCGTTACGGCATTTGCGATTGCCGGCGACCTCACCTTTAATCCCCTCAAGGATAAATTGAAGAATGAAAACGGAGAGGAAGTAATGCTCGATGAACCCTCGGGTGTCGAATTGCCGCCAAACGGATATGCCGTGGAAGATGCAGGCTACCAGGCGCCTGCAGTGGATGGTTCGAAAGTGGACGTGACCGTAAAACCCGACTCAAACAGGCTGCAACTGCTCGAGCCGTTTGCCGCATGGGAAGGCACCGACCTCAAAGGATTGAAACTGCTGATCAAGGCTAAAGGAAAATGTACCACCGATCATATTTCAATGGCGGGACCGTGGCTTAAATTCCGCGGCCATCTCGATAACATTTCCAACAACATGCTGATCGGGGCGATCAATTACTACACCGAAAAAACCGACAGCGTAAAGAACCAGCTTACAGGTGAATACGGACCGGTTCCCGCAACACAGCGCGCGTATACAGCCGCCGGGATCGGTTCAGTGGTAGTGGGCGATGAAAATTATGGCGAAGGCTCTTCCAGGGAGCATGCCGCTATGGAACCGCGACATCTCGGCGTAAGGGCAATCGTTGTGCGCAGTTTTGCCCGCATACACGAAACGAACCTGAAGAAACAGGGCATGCTGGCGCTGACTTTCGCGAAGAAGGAAGATTACGAAAAAGTGCTGGAAGATGACGTGATCGATATCAATGGTCTTACCGCTTTTGCACCCGGCCAGCAAATCACGATGGTGGTGCATCACAAGGATGGCTCGCAGGATGAAATGAAGCTGAACCATACCTACAACAAGCAGCAGATCGAATGGTTCAAAGCCGGCGGCGCGCTTAACGTCATCCGGAAGCAGTTTGCGAACGACTGAGTAGTTAAGTTAAAACTTAAAACTTTTAAGTTTTAAGTTTTAACTTACTTAACGTCAAACCACAACGCCTTCCCATCGTTGAACGTTCCGTTGTAATTAATAAATAACTCCTCCCCTTTTTTAATCTTCCGCATCGTCTTTATCCTGATCACCTGCAGGCCGAACTCCATCTCGTATTCGCAATTTGAATGGAACGAATGATTATAGAGAGATACGTATCCAAGCGCCACGCAGCATTGCCGCTTGTTATCACCCCACTCGAAAATATAATCATGCAGCAGTGTCTGATCGAGAAGCTTTCTTTCCGATTGCTTCATCACAATAACCGGCGAAACCTCGATAACCGTATCTGCCGCAATAGGCTGGGAAGTGAATACGCCATTGCCCATATTTTTTGTTTTACCAATATATAAGCAGGGCATTATCTTCAGCATGCTGCAATATAGATAGTAAATTTGACGGATGATATTGGAAACGGAACAGGAAAATGTCAGGGATAATTTCCTTGAAGTAATCAGCCGCGAAGACCTGCTGGAAACGCGTGAATTCCTGAACAATCAGAATATCAGCGACGTCGCCTTCCTCATTGATGAGCTGCCCGACCATGCGCCGAAGATCATCAGCAATATGAGCATTCACAGGGCGTCGAGCGTTTTCAAGATCCTCGATTTCGGCACGCAGAAAACGATTATCCAGGACCTGCCGCCTTACAAAACCGCGGAGCTGCTGAATGAGCTGCCCGCCGATGACCGCACCGCCTTTCTGGAAGAACTGCCAAGTGAAGTGGTCAAGGAACTGATCCGGCTGCTCAACCCGGAAGAACGCAAGATCACGCTTTCACTGCTGGGCTACCCGGAAGGAAGCGTGGGCAGGCTGATGACGCCCGATTACATCGCGGTGCAGGTGGACTGGACGATGGAAAAGGTACTCGACCATATCCGCAAAGAAGGCAAGTACAGCGAAACAATCGATGTTATTTATGTCGTGAATGACAAAGGTGAATTTGTTGATGACCTCCGTATCCGCGAGATCCTCCTGTCGGATCCCCACAAACGGGTAGAAGAAATGATCGACAGGCGCTACATCACCCTTAATGTCCACGACGCGCAGGAAATGGCGAACCAGATCTTCAAAATGAATAATCGTGTGGCCCTTCCCGTTATAGACGACAAGCAGATACTGCTGGGCATCGTAACGATCGACGACGTGCTGTGGGTGGCCAACGAAGAATTCAGCGAAGACATGCAAAAGATCGGCGGTACCGAGGCGCTGAATGAACCGTATCTCGAGATCCCGATCATGAAGCTGTTCAAGAAACGAGTGGTATGGCTCATCGTCCTCTTTCTCGGTGAAATGCTTACCGCCTCGGCGATGGGTTATTTTGAAGACGAGATTGCCAAGGCCGTTGTGCTGGCCCTTTTTGTGCCACTCATTATTTCCAGCGGAGGTAACAGCGGCTCCCAGGCCTCTACCCTCATTATACAGGCCATGGCAGTCGGAGAAATTACGCTGACCGACTGGTGGAGGGTGCTGAAAAGGGAAATTGTTTCCGGCCTCCTGCTCGGTGCAATACTCGGTACCATCGGCTTTTTCAGGGTAATCGTGTGGAACTCCATCTTTCACACCTACGGCGGCCACTCCCTTGTTGTAGGGCTCACCGTAGGATTTTCGCTTATCGGGGTTGTGCTGTGGGGAACGGTTACCGGTTCCATGCTGCCCATCTTTCTCAAACGGCTGGGCGCCGATCCTGCCACCTCTTCAGCCCCCTTTGTGGCAACGCTTGTGGATGTAACAGGCCTGCTCATTTATTTTTCGCTGGCGTTCCTGTTTATGCAGGGAATATTGCTGTAAACTTTGCGTAGTATATTAAAATTGAGTTTCTTAGCGTTCTTAAATAACAGTTATCCTATTTATTTCTAATATTTACCTATGTGTGGAATCGTTGCTTACATCGGGCACAGGGAAGCTTACCCCGTTATCCTCAAAGGATTGAAAAGGCTGGAGTACCGGGGTTATGACAGTTCCGGAGTGGCCCTGCTGAACGACGGACTGAAAGTTTACAAAAAGAAAGGAAAAGTTGCCGAGCTCGAAGAATCGCTCATCGGCAGGGAAGTTCATTCCAACAGCGGCATTGGTCATACCCGCTGGGCCACCCACGGCGAACCCAGCGACCGCAATGCGCATCCCCATATTTCCGCGAACGGAAAGATAGCCATGATCCACAACGGGATCATCGAAAACTACGCCCTCCTCAAACAGGAACTCGTAAAAAAAGGATACACCTTCACCAGTGATACCGACACGGAGGTGCTGCTGAAATTCATTGAAGACATCCAGGTCAACAACCAGGTGGGGCTCGAAGAGGCCGTACGCATCGCGCTGAGGCGCGTGGTGGGCGCCTATGTGATCGTGCTCATCGACCAGGATAATCCCGACACGCTTATCGCCGCCCGCAAAGGAAGCCCCCTGGTGATCGGCATCGGAAAAGACGAGCATTTCCTGGCATCGGATGCCTCGCCGATCATCGAATACACGAAAGAAGTGGTGTATGTGAACGACTACGAGCTGGCGATTATCAGGCCGGATGAACTTGTATTGAAAAATCTCGGAAATGAGAAGATCACTCCCTTCATCCAGAAACTGGATCTTGAACTCGCGAAGATCGAGAAGGGCGGGTTCGACCATTTTATGCTGAAGGAAATATTCGAGCAACCCGAAACGATATTCGACTGCCTGAGGGGAAGGATGGACGCGAAAGCCGGCCACATCAGGATGGCAGGTGTCGATAAAAATATAGAACAGCTTAAAAACGCCAACCGTTTCATCATTATCGCGTGCGGCCCGAGCTGGCACGCCGGACTGATTGCCGAATACATCATCGAAGAACTTTGCCGTATACCGGTCGAAGTGGAATATGCGTCAGAGTTCCGTTATCGTAATCCCGTAGTGCGAAAGGGAGACGTGATATTCGCTGTTTCGCAGAGCGGCGAAACAGCCGACACGCTTGTGGCCATAGAAAGGGCGAAGGAGCAGGGCGCATTTATTTTTGGGATCGTGAACGTGGTGGGCTCGTCTATTGCGAGAGTTGCCGATGCGGGAGCCTATACGCATGCCGGCCCCGAGATAGGCGTTGCCAGTACGAAGGCGTTTACGGCGCAGCTTGCCGTGCTCACAATGATCGCGTTGAAAATTGCAAAAGAAAAGGGATCGATCGACCAGAAAAGGTTCATGCATCTGTTGAATGAACTGCACGACGTTTCCGACAAGGTGAAGATCCTTCTCGAATCCAATGAATCGATAAAAAAGCTGGGAATAAAATACAAAGATGCCAACAACGCGCTGTACCTGGGAAGGGGGTACAACTTTCCTGTGGCGCTGGAGGGCGCCTTAAAGCTTAAAGAGATCTCTTACATACATGCAGAAGGATATCCCGCAGCGGAAATGAAACACGGACCCATCGCGCTTGTCGATGAGCATCTGCCCGTGATCATCGTGGCAACAAAAGACTCTTACCACGAAAAGATCGTCAGTAACATACAGGAGATAAAAGCCAGGAAGGGAAAAGTTATTGCGGTGATTTCGGCAGGTGATGATGCGATAGCCGGCATGGCCGATGATGTGATGGTTGTTCCGGAAGCCGACGAACTGGTGGCGCCAATGGTGAGCACAATACCTTTGCAGCTACTTGCGTATCACATGGGCGTGGCCAGGGGATCGGATGTGGACAAGCCGAGGAACCTCGCGAAGAGCGTGACGGTGGAGTGAGGGGCAAAGGTGAAAGGGAGACGGGATGGTCCTCCCCCCGTCCCTCCTTCGTCGGGACCACCCCCTCCAGAGGGGGATAGTTTTTCAGTTTTAACTTTTAAGTTTTAAGTTTTGCCCGAAGGGCAACTGCAAATCAACGATGAACCAAATCAAGAAAAATCCAGTCACCTCATTAGGATATAATTTTATCCCCCATGATAAATTAAAGGGACACGACGAATATTTTCTCCGCAACAGGCAAAACAACAACGGCATCAACTACCGCGGTCTCACCGCTTACGAGATAGAGGTCCTCGTTCGCAACCGCAACACTTCCGACAACTGGAACAATATTCTCGTGTCAAATGCTTTCAACCCCGAGCAGGTACACAACTGCAAATTTTATGGCCTGGTGCGCATCGGCAAGCTGGAACCGTACTATCTTGAGTTCAACAACCTGCGCCGGCCAGTGGGCCTGTACAACAGCACCATCATCAGTTGCGACTTCGGAGACAACGTTGTAGTGGACAACGTGAATTACATCTCCCATTACATCACCGGCAATGAGGTGATCATCGTGAATGTGAACGAACTCGCCACCACCGATTATGCAAAATTCGGCAACGGCGCCCTTAAAGACGGCGAAGCTGAATCCACCCGCATATGGCTCGAAGTGTGCAACGAAAACGGCGGGAGAAAAGTCATCCCCTTCGACGGCATGCTTCCGGGCGATGCCTACCTGTGGACACAGTTCCGCGACGACAATGCCCTGCAGTCGCGCTTTAAAGACCTTACATCGAAACGATTTGATACAAGCCGCGGTTATTATGGAATCATTGGCGACCGTACGGTGATCAAGAACTGCAAGATCATCAAAGACGTTAACATTGGCAGCGATGCCTACCTCAAAGGCGCTAATAAACTGAAGAACCTCACGGTCAACTCTTCGGCGGAGGCCACCACGCAGATCGGTGAAGGATGCGAACTGGTGAATGGCATCATTGATTATGGCTGCAGAATATTTTACGGCGTGAAGGCGGTACGTTTTTTCATGGCATCGCACTCGCAGTTGAAATACGGTGCCCGCCTCATCAATTCGTATCTCGGGAACAATTCCACGATTTCATGTTGCGAGGTATTGAACTCTTTGATCTTTCCCTTTCATGAACAACACCATAACAACTCCTTTCTTTGCGCCGCCCTGTTAAACGGGCAAACCAATATCGCAGCGGGCGCCACTATCGGATCCAATCACAATTCACGGAGCCCCGATGGCGAAATCGTTGCAGGGCGCGGCTTTTGGCCCGGATTGTGCGTGAGCCTGAAACACAATTCAAAATTTGCATCGTTCACCATACTGGCAAAGGGCGACTATCCCGCAGAGCTGAACATTCCGATTCCATTTTCATTGGTCAGCAACGACGTAACCAACGATGCCCTGCTCGTGATGCCAGGCTATTGGTTCATGTACAACATGTATGCACTTGCCAGGAATTCCTGGAAATATGCCGACCGCGACAAGCGAATCGAAAAAAAACAATCGATTGAAAACGATTTTTTGGCTCCGGACACAGTGAATGAGATCATCGACTCACTTGAACTTTTTGACATCGCAACCGGACAGTCCTGGCTCGCAAAAAACGGAACTGCGGGCAATGCCCGAGAAACCGGCAGACGATTACTAAAAAATAACGACCCGGCACTTGATGACCTTCAAATTACACTCAACCATCTGGAAAACGGTGGCAGAAAGGTGATATTATTAAAAACTCGCGAGGCCTATGCTATTTTTAAAGAGCTGCTCATTTACCATGCCGGCAGTCTCCTCACTGCATTCATCAAAGCCAATAAAATCGAGTCATTCAAAAAACTTATTGCTGCGCTTCCTTCGCGCCTGTCGCTTGCCGAATGGAAAAACATCGGTGGGCAGTTGATCAGAAGCGACGAGATCAATAAAATGACCGTGCAGCT
>CBIGXK010000054.1:0-14554 GCA_966193805.1 uncultured bacterium
ATGGCGCGCAGGATCAGCGAACGCGCCTGCCTGCCTTCCGGCGTTGGCAACACGGCACTGACAAAATGATTTTCGAAGGCTATGTACCTGGTCTTCTCCTCTCCTTTTTCATCGATAAAATAAGTTCTCAGGCAACCGGTACAAATAAAATAGGCGTTGTGACAAACCTCGCCACAAGCAAGCAACAAATCGTTCCTGGCTACCTTCACTTCTTTAAACTTCGATAAAAGTGAAGTATCGGCAGCGGCGAAAGAATATTTATCCGCCAGGAAGCGTCGTAAGATCTCTACGTTCTCCTCGTCCGGCATAAATTCAGACTATTGCAGTTGACCATTGAGCGACGCAAATTACGGGATTTCGAAGCGTACGGCCGACTGTTTTCCATTCCTATGGATTTTCGCAAACGTCAACCACGGGAGGAGAATCAGCTTTCTCTCTCCTTCTCAACCGAAGCTTCACCACCTCTAATTTCCTGCAACAACGATTGCATGAGTTGGTCCAGGGCCGCAGCGGCAGCAGCGTCCGTCAAACCCGCGCCGGCAGCAATTTTGCCACGAGCGCCTTTTACCAGGACCTGCTGGGCAGCGGGAACAGGCCGGCCGCGTAGCGTTTGCAAAATAATCGCCAACGCCGCCATGGCGTACTCGCCCGAGGCCGAAGCGACGATATACGCCACCGGCTTGTCGGTGAAAACAGTAGTGGCCACTGTCCATTCGAGCGCATTTTTAAGCATGCCCGGAAGACTGAACACATATTCCGGCGTACACACGAGCACTGCGTCCGATTGGTGAATTTTTTCGATCCATTCGCCGACGCTCACCGGAGCCTCTTCAGGATCGGTGCCGGGATCAAATGGCGGCAGACTGTCCACCTGGTCGTAAATCTCGATGCGCACAACGTCCGCATACCGTTTCCGGATATACTCAACGATCTGCCGGTTGCTGCTGCCTTGCCGGCTGCTGCCCATAACGGCCAGAACAATAGGTATATTCATCACCCAAAAATAGATGATGCTGCCCGGAACGGGTCATCTTCACTATATTGAAACGCTGAGACGCAACATCAGAACATTGTTTATGGACGAGACTAACGTTAGCATCATTATCATCAGCTTTATCGCCACCTGGGTACGGTCGACTTTCGGGTTCGGCGAATCACTGGTGGCGGTGCCGTTGCTGATGCTCTTTCTGCCGGTGAAAGTCGCCGTTCCGCTTTCCGTGCTGCTGTCGGTGCTCGTGGCCGCCATAGTTGTTGTGCAGGACCACAGCAAAATTCACTGGCGAAGCGCCAAATGGCTGGTGCTGTCTGCCCTGCCCGGAATTCCCGCAGGATTAGCGCTGCTGCTGTATGGCAGCGAGGCATGGGTGAAACGCGGACTCGGCATGCTCATGTGCATCTACTCCTTATATGCACTGTTCGGGAAAAAGAAGATCCGGCTGCACAACGACAGCAGGCCCTGGCTTTTGCTGTGCGGTTTTTTCTCGGGCGTTTTCGGCGGGGCGTATGGCCTCAACGGCCCCCCGCTGGTTATATATGGCAACATGCGGCAATGGAGCGCCGCGCATTTCCGGGCAACGTTGCAGGCTTATTTTCTGCCGGCAAGCGCCATCGGGATGGTGGGCTATGTGTTGAAGGGGCTGGTAACCGCGGAAGTGCTCAGCTATTTTTTGATGACAGTGCCAGCGGTGATCCCTGCGGTATGGCTCGGCCGTTACTGCAACCACCGGCTGAAGAACGATTCGTTCTTTAGCTATCTGTATGTGGCATTGCTGCTCATCGGGTGCTTTTTGATCGTGAATACTATAACGTAAGCGCAGATGAAAATCATATAAAAAAAGGCCGTTAGCGAACAGCTACCACACACCGGAAGCCGGTGTGTTCCAAACCGGTGTCGGGGCTGGTGCGCATACGCCTGGATACCCTGTAGCCACTGCAGTACGCCTCGTTACAAAGAAAGCTTCCGCCACGCACTACCTTCTTCGGCGTATAGGGCTCCAGCGGATCAAAACTTTTGTCCGGGCCCTGCGGATTGAAGACCTCCATATCCTGCAGCGTCTGATAATACGCTACATCATACCAGTCGCCGCACCATTCCCACACGTTACCTGCCATGTCATATAAGCCATAGCCATTGGGCTTGTAGGATTGAACGGGAGCGCTGCGCACGTATGCATCGCGCTCTTCATTGTGGTAAGGAAAATCGCCCTCCCAACTATTGGCCTTGGGATGGCCTGCAGTAATGTTTTCGTCGCCCCAGGGATAAATTTTATTGGTTTGGCCGCCCCTCGCCGCGAACTCCCATTCCGCTTCGGTCGGTAATCTTTTCCCGGACCATTTGCAGTAAGCCATGGCGTCATCCCAGCTTACCTGCACCACCGGGTAATGATCTTTTCCTGCAATGCTGCTTCCCCTGCCCTGCGGATGCTTCCAGTCGGCACCTTTCTCCCATTGCCACCAGGCATCAAAATGGTTGAGGTCCACGGGCCCGCGCGTAGGATAAAACACGAGCGACGCGGCGACGAGTTCGCTTTCGGGCGGCTTCGTTGCACCGGGCGGCAGCATCTTTTTCAGTTCCTCCCAGTCGGGCTTTCTTTCGGCCGTGGTGACGTAACCGGTGGCATCAACGAACGCTTTGAATTGTGCATTGGTGACTTCATGCACATCCATGTAAAAGGAGTCAACGCGCACGGTGTGTTTTGGAAATTCATCTGCGGCAGCCTGGCCATTGTCCCCACCCATCCGGAACGTGCCTCCCGGGATCAGCACCATGCCTTCTCTGGACCGAACATCATTATGCGCAGTGCTGTCTTTGATTCCGGCAGGCTGGCGAAAACGCGAAGGCACTTTCATGCAACTTTGCGCAGCGCCGTCGGTCTGCAGGTCATCTCCTTTGTGGGAAGTACAGGAAAAGAAACCTATGAATATAACGGTCAGGCATAGCTGCACACAAACAGGCCCGGCAGCAAATGACATCTTCGATAATAAATGGGAAGTGGTCATGGCGTAAGTTTATGCTATTGCACGGCAACGCTTTTGACGGATGCCAACCCATTGAGATCATAGACAACCTTTCCCGCCCGTATCGTGACCTCACATTCCAGCTTCTTCTCACCAGCCAGCCGCACGCCGCTCGCATCCACAAAGCCGAACGTGCCGGTGACCAGATCGAGAATGGCAATGTCCGCAATCGCCCCTTCACTTAACTGACCCAGGTCCGGACGCCGGATGGAGGTTGCAGAACGCCATGTTGCATGCGCCACCACCTCCTGAACGCGCATGCCGATGTTGAGATATTTCGACATGATGTTTAGCATGTCTTTCATCCCGGCATTTAGACTGTTGCGGTGCATGTCGGAGCCGAATGAATTTGGAACGATGCCCTGACGGAAAGCGGGGATTGCAGTGTTGAACTGAAAACTCACGCCACCGTGTCCAACGTCAAATAAAACTCCCTTTTTCATGGCGTCAGTAACATATGGACGCACCTTCCCCTGTTCATCCACAATGGAGAGGCGATCCCTGGTAACATGCTTGAACGACTGCGAGTAGATGTCGCCCGGCCGCATACGTTTCAATATTCCCTCGAGGGGTAAATTGGGCAGGTGCGCCTCAATAATGATAGGTCTGGCGGTGCGTTCTCCTACGGCCAAGGCCCTGTCAAAAGGCATCCAGTCGCTGCCGCTGTAATGACCGATTTTAATACCGACAAGCAGATCGGGGTGTCGCTTCATGAGGTCGATGACCTTCTGCGTATCGAGATCCTGCATATTCTGCTCCTGCGGGGAGCCGATCATACCGGACCCGAAGATGTTGAGAAACGCAAGCACGCGTGTTTTTGCCTGGTCGATGATCTGCGATTTAAAGACAGGAAAATTTCGCCATCCGGACGTGCCGCAGTCCACCACGGTAGTAATGCCCGCACGAAACGAGTAATCATCGGGAAACACGCTCGAGCGGCCATCTGCAAACGTCTTCGGATCATTCCCGGCAAATGCATGCACATGAACATCAATTAATCCCGGCGTTACAAAAAGCCCTTCGGCATGAATGATTTTTCGGCCTTGCGACAGCGGAATGTTTTCAGCGATCTTTGTCACCTTATCGCCGGTAATACCAATGTCCAGCACAGCATCGAGCTGATTCTTCGCGTCAATAACATGCCCGCCTTTGATGATCAGGTCGTAGGTTTGACTCACACATGGAACGGTGGCCAGGCAAAACAAATAGACGAATATATAGCGCATGAAATGAGTTTTAGAGAACAACTGAACGCCGGAAAGGAAAGACTGCACGAACCGATCAGGTATTCCAGTTATCCCATTCAGGTGTGGGAGAAAAAAAACTTTTGTCTTTTGGGTTGAGTATCTTTTTGATGCCCGCTTCGTTGAGTTCCACGCCAAGTCCCGGCGCGTCCTCCGGCACATTCGCGAATCCCTGGCTGACGAATGGCTTATCACCGGTAGGTGTTGCTATACTCATCCATTCCGCGATCTCATCTCCTTCAGAATGGTATTCCAGCACCGAGCAGTTTTCCGTTGCAGCCGCACAATGCACATTCGCCATGACCGATACCGGTGTACCCGCATTGTGGAGCGCCATGCCAACCCCTTTTTCCTGTGCATAATCTCCAATTTTCTTGGTTTCCATAATTCCTCCGGCGGTGGCGAGGTCAGGATGTACAATGTCCACCGCCTGCATGTCACATAATCGCATGAAGGTTTCTTTCAGGTAAATGTTTTCACCTGTAGCAATAGGTATATCAATAGCGTCTGCCACGGCTTTGAGTTGATCCGGCACCTGCCATTTCACCGGCTCTTCCATCCACGCCAAACGGTATTTTGCCAGTGCTTTCCCCAGGCGTGCCATATTGTTAACCGTGCTGTCACCGAAATGATCGACAGAAATCGGGATTTGATTGCCCACAACACTGCGTATGGCATCAATGTAGGCTACAATACCCTCGATGCCTTGTTCGGTCAGTTGCCGGGATGTGGCATGAAGATAGGCGCCGGTATTGCCCTTACCCAAATTGAACAGGCGGGTCATCTTCAGCCAGGTAAATCCTTCCTCCTGGACACGATGCTTTACTTTTCTCTTTATTAGTTCAATATCCGGGTCGCCGTGCGTGTCCGCGTAGAGCCTCACTTTATCCCGGTATTTGCCCCCCAGCAATTTCCAGCAGGGTACGCCATATGCTTTTCCGGCAAGATCCCAAAGGGCCATCTCTACACCGCTAACACCTCCGCCGTTACGGCCATGGCCGCCAAATGGTTTTATACTCTTGAATATTTTCTCCAGGTTGGAAGGGTTCTGACCAACAAGTTTGCTTTTCAGAATGAGGGCGTAGCGTTTGTCACCACCGTCTCTCACCTCTCCCAGTCCGGCGATGCCCTGATTGGTATACAACCGGATAAGCGTGATCGGTCTGCCCAGGTGCATCAATGTGACGTAGCGCAAGTCGGTAATTTTCAATTGCGACGCGTAAGAATGTTTGTTCACCTGCGAGGTCATGTGGGCGATGGTGTCTTCAGCAGGCAGCAGCAGGCAGCCGGCCAGGGACAGCCCGCCGCCCAGGGTGTTTTTTAAAAAGCCTCGCCTGCTGTCGGTGTGAGGCGGGTCGGTAGGTTTGGAAAAAGATGAAGCGTCAAAAAGTTGTTTCTTGTGCATAAGTCGTTTTTTATTGTCCATACATGCTGCACGCAATGCGGCAGCGACAATCAATTCTTTATTTTTTTTTCGGCGCTTTGTTCCCTGCTTCGTTGGCACGTGCATACGATTGCAAAACGTGAAGCATGGTGCCGGGATCTCCTGTATCTTTCATCTTCTGAACGAGTTGCGCTTTCATTTTAGTCAACACTTTCTCATGCCTGGCATCATTAGCCAGGTTGTGCATTTCGTAAGGATCGTTTTTAAGATCGTAGAGCTCATCCGCACCCTCCATTTCCGTCCAGTGAACGTATTTCCAGTCGTTGGTGCGCAGCGCCTTCCATGCTTTGATCCCGTTTTTCGGATGCACCGCTTCAGGCCAGAATTCGAATAGCAATGCTGTGCGTGCATCGTTTGGTAACTGACCACCTTTGAACACCGGAACCAGCGACGCTCCGTCCATCTGGCGCTGCTGCGGCAGTCCGGCCATGGCCAGGATAGTCGGCGCGATATCGATGTTTAAAACGGGAAAGGTTGTAACAGAACCTGCGTGGACCAGCGGAGGATACCGGACGATAAACGGTACCCGGATGGCCTCCTCGTAGGCGAGTCTTTTCTCGGTCAGGCCGTGTTCGCCGAAGAAGAATCCGTTGTCGCCGGTAAAGATGATCACCGTTTTGTCGAGGATGTTTTCTTCTTCAAGGACCTTCAGCAGTTTGCCTATACCCTCATCGATATCGGTCAGCATACGCGAAATATTCCGGATGTCTTCATCGGTGGGTGGTTTCATGTGCACGTTTTGCAAAGCTGGCGGCACATCGGTTGGCGGCGGCGCCAAAGCCGAACGATTTTCAGCACTGGAGCCGGTGTACGCCTGCGCACTGACGGCGCGCGGCACGGGAACATCTTTATACAAATTACGGTTGCGTTCCGATGCAATAAGATTCTCAGTGCCGTAACTGGTGTGCACTGACCGGTGCCACAGATCGATGCTGAAAGGCTTGTCTTTGTTTTCGCGGATAAAACGTATGGCCTCATCACTTTCGATATCGGTGGCATGACCCTGGAACGGTGTCGGCACGCCGTCGACATTGACGGTAGGATTCATTTTATAGTCGCGGTTGGCGCCTGTGCAAAACCAGCGGTCAAACCCGGGGTGAGGCGTGCGGTCGGCATTGCGGCCGGTTGTCCATTTGCCGATAAAGGCAGTTTTGTAACCGGCATTCTGCATGAGCAAAGGGTAAGTAATTAGTCTTTGCGTAAGGCCGCTGTCTACCGTGTTCTTGTACAGGCCATGCGTATGTACATATTGACCGGAGAGTGTGCTGCACCGGCTTGGACCGCACAGTGGCGTTGTAACAAATGAGTTCTTCATCAGCATTCCTTCCTTTGCCAGCCTGTCGATGTTCGGTGTCTGCACAAAGGGATGACCGGTTACACGCAGCGCATCCCAACGCAGTTCATCAACGTTGATCACAATAAAATTCGGACGCTCATCGGTTTTTGGTGTGCGGTCGGAGCACCCGCAGAGCGTAAAAAGGACAGCGATAAAAAAAAAGAAATGTTTCATACAGTTATGGTTGTAATACGACAGGTTCGCGGCTATTCGAAAGGAATCCACTGAACATATTTTTTCATCTGGTGTCCCACACCGTTAGTAAATTCATAATTGTGCAGGTACACATTGGCAGCCTTTGTGGTACCCGGTTGGTCGGGACCACCTGTATTCACGCGAATCTCCCAATACTCCCGCCATTTCCAAATATTGATCCGTCCATCATCGCCGTCAATAAGGGTTTGCATCGTCACAAATTCCTGCACCGGCAGATCTATTTGCGTAAACCGCGTAGTGATCACATGATACTGGAGCAGCCTCTGCAATACATCAACCGGCACGTCACTGATCGTCGCATACCCATAGTCAGCAAGGAAGGCCGACAGCGCTTCATTTCTCAGCAGCAGAACGGTTTTATCGTTTTCCCCACCGCTGTACACATCCTCCAGTCCGGCTTTTTGGATAGCCTCCGAGAGCATTGTAAATTCTTCGTGCGTGCTGACAAACTCCCAAATCGTGACATCGAAAGGTTGATGAACCGGAGGATGATCATTCTCATCGAAATCGAATGACTTCTGCAATTGCATTTTCTTGCAGGCCTGCAGCGACATGATCATCAAAGCAATCACGCCGGCTTTATAACACCATCTCATGGTTGTATGTTTTAGGATCAAGCATTAATAACTTTCATTTTGAATGATTCCGGCGTTCCGGTTCAGCACATTTTGCGACACCGGCCAGAATATTCTTTGTGGATTGTTCATGCCGTTAATGGGCTCCATTACGTCAAGTACCACGTTGTTTCTCACGAGGTCCCAGTATCTGTGACCTTCGCCCATCAATTCAAACTGGCGGTCGTCAAGGATCATGTCCCGTATCAGCGTTTTATCGGTGAGCGTCGTATCGACCAAAGGCAATCCCCTGGCGGTGCGTATCCGGTTGACGAGCGACAGGGCGACGTCCGGGTGATCCAGGTAGTTTTCGGCCTCTGCTTTCAGTAACAGCAAACCGGAAAGCCGATAAAACAGGATATCTCTGTCGTTGGTATTGGACCAACTGCTTTGTTCATCGCGCGTAGAGAACCGCGGAGAATACTTTGTAAGGATCCTTAAATAGGGAAACTCAACGCCCGGCACGATTTCGACGTCAAAAGCGCCTGTCGCAAGAATTCTGAAATCGCCCGGTATTTTACCATTCCATTTTTGTTCAAGGTCTTCGGAACAAACAAATTCGGTGGTAGCAGTGGAAAACTGGCCCACGCCGCTATTACCGCCATCCTCATTGAAATTCCAGCCCAACGCAAACACAATTTCCTTACTGTTTTCAGGTCCCTTGAAAATGTTGATCCACGCGGCCTGGTTGTCTTCCAAAGCATACCCAAGACCTTCTATTTGCGTAATGGCGTTGCTGGCAACAGCGTAATCGCGATGTTTACCCGGCCACATGTATATATCTGCCTTTAGTGCCAGGATGGCTCCCAGCGAAATCCTGTTGATGCTTTTTTCTACAGTGATCAGTTGCTCCGCTTTTTGAACATCCGGCAGGATGATCTCGTCATAAATTTCTTCCACCGGTGAACGCGTAAAATTTAAATCCTGGTCCAGGCCTTCCACCGGTTCTGTGATCTTAGGAACTTCACCCCACACTCTCACGGCATAGAAGTAACACATTGCCCTTAAAGCATACGCCTCTGCCAGCAGATTGTTCTTCGAGGCAAATTCCGGAATGTCAGGAATTTTTTTAATCGCGACGTTAGCGGTGAGTATCGCTTTATATAGTTCACTCCAGTCTGCACCGGCAGTGGCACTCGTTAGCTGGTTGGTAACAATCTGGGAATTGTTGGCGTTCGGCCGGTCATTGTTGATGAAGTTGTCCGCCCTGAGTTCTCCCCATCGCCAGTAGTTGATCTCAAAGGCCACTTGGGCTGCACTGTAAATGGCAGCTACACCCAATTCCGCGTCATTAGCAGTTTGCCAGAAGTTGGACAGCGACAATTGGCTTTGCTGCGGCGTGTCCAAAAACTTTTTGCACGACGTGAAGTAAACAATGGGTGCGATAAAAAGCAAGTATTTGAAAGAATGTCTCATCGTGATTTTTTTAAAAATTAACATTCAGGCCCAGGATGTATTCGCGCCCGCGGGGATACCGGGCATTATCCTGTCCTGCCGACAGCGGACTTCCGGCGACGTTCACTTCCGGATCAAAACCTCTGTAATTGGTCCAGACCAGCGCATTGTTGACTGAAGCATACACCGCCATATCTGAAATTTTAAACCTTTCGACGAACGATGTGGGCAGGTTGAAACTGAGTTTGACATTTCTTAATTTGATAAAGTCGGCATCTTCGACCCAATACGATGTGGGAGCGCTGCCGCCAAGCTGGTTTTGTACCCGGCGTGTTCCACCTGGAAAAATCGCTGTTTCATCACCAGGACCCTCCCAAAAATTCTCCAGTACATACGGTGGAGGTGTAGGTGCATTATCCTTCAGTTGAGAAAGGTTCTGCATGAATGAATTGTAAACCTGTACGTCGAACTGGTAATCGAACAAAAACGAAAATGAAAAATGTTTATAGGTGAACTCATTTCTGAAGCCGCCGAAATATTTCGGGTAGGGATTGCCGAGTATTGTCCGGTCCTGCTCGTCGATGCGAAAATCACCGTTATTATCCTGCCAGTAAAAATCGCCGCCTTTCGCCACGGCGCCGGCAACGGAAATCTTTTTGACGTCGCCCGAATAGGCTTTACCACCCTGCGTGTAGCCGGTGAAGTTTCCTGATGCGTCAAAGTTGGCAGTTAAGGGCTGTCCGTTTGGTGAAAAGGCGTTTGATTCGTCATAAGGGAAAATGCCGAGCATGGTATAGCCGTAAAAGCTGCCGAGGGGGCTGCCTTCTCGCGTAATGTAGCTGCTGCTCACGATTGGAACGCCCGCAGCCAGCCGAAGAACTTTATTGGAGTTGGTCGAAAAATTGAAATTCGTGCGCCATGCAAAGTTGGCGGATTGATAGGGTGTGGCCTGGATGGAAAATTCGAAGCCCCTGTTTTGTACATCGCCGAGATTGACGCGAACATCAGTCAATCCTGTTTCAGCGGGCAGCGGCTGGTTCGCCAACAGTTCTACAGTCTTTTTAGTGTAATAGTCCACGGTGATGTTCACGCGTCTGTTCAGCAGGCTCAGATCCAACCCGATATTGGTTTGACGCGTCTCTTCCCACTGAATGGAAGGATTGGCCAGCCTGGAAGATAACCCTACGCCATTGATGCCGGTGTAAAAATTACCCGTCGTGAGCTGTGCGTCGTAGTCACGGTTACCGATTCGCTCATTTCCCGTGATGGCAAAACCCGCGCGTATTTTTGCATCGTTGATAAATTTTACATTCTCCATGAACCGCTCCTGGCTAAATCGCCAGCCGGCAGATACCGACGGGAAATTGCCCCATTTATTTTCCGGTCCGAACCGTGAAGAACCGTCTCTTCGAATGGTGGCGGCTAATAAATACTTGTTATCGTAATTGTAACTTACCCTGCCGAAAACGGAAGCCAGAGAATGATTGTCCTGGTCAAGCGTATTAGTGTTGGTGATGAGAATTTCGGTGGCATTATTTAACGTAGGAATCAGGTTGCTGGCCAGCAGGCCACCGATGTTTTCTTCTGGCGCCGCCCATTTCTGAGCGCTGAAACCTGCCACTGCGCTGATCTCATGAAGGCCAAAGCTTCTGTCGAAATTAAAGAAGCTCTCATGGAGCCAGTCCCATGCCAGTTGCGAATAAAAGTTGGACTGGACACGCTCATCCGAGCTGCGGACGTACGAAGGAAAGAATTCCGTGTTCCGCGTGTAGCGAAAGTTTAATCCAAAATTGGCACGGTACGTTAATCCCCTGGCCAACTTTGCTTCCACGTAGTTAAAAACGTTTCCTCTCAGGTTTCTTCTCTTTACATCCATGGAGGAATATTCAAACAAAGGGTTCTGCCGGCCGCGGTAGCTGTCAACGTTGTACAAATACGAGCTGTCAACGTCATAGAGCGTGCTGAACGGCGCTTTCGTAAGCAATACGCCGATCAAATCGGTTTCAAAGCCCGGATCGATATTCGTTTGCTGATCGTAGGAAAGATTTGTGCGGGTGCCGATAGTAATCACTTTATTGAAGCGGTGGTCGACATTTAACCGCGAATTCAATCGCATGAATTTGGTGGTTCGGATGACACCCTCCTGGTTCAAAAAACCTGTGTTCCAGTATATCTTTGTTTTCTCAGAACCTGCAATAACGCCAATGTTTACCTGGTCTTTCACCGCTGTACGGTACATCAGTTCCTGAAAATTATTATTATTATAGAACTGCTGGTTTAGTGTGTCGACGTCGGCACGGTCACCAATGATGTTGTGAAACTTTTCGTAGCGAAGTCTGCCGTTCGTCGTGGCCACCGGCATGATCCTTGCCGTAGTGTAACTTCTCAGGTAGTTCAGGTTAATCTTCGACTCCCCTTTCTTCCCGCTTTTTGTGGTAACGATCACCACGCCGTTAGCAGATTTCGATCCGTAAATCGCTGCCGACGAGCCATCTTTCAACACCTCAATAGAACTGATATCGTTCGGATTGATGTTATCGATATTATCCAACGGCTGCCCGTCAACGATATACAGCGGCGTGGCGCCGGCATCAAATGTCGAAACACCGCGTATCCTCAGCGATGAATTATCGCCTGGCGCTCCCGAGGACGTCGTGATCTGTACACCTGACATCTGTCCCTGGATAGCCTCGAAGGCATTCGTGGGCGAACGTTGCGCGATCTCCTCCTGGCTCACAGAAACAACCGATCCGGTGACGTTCTTCTTTTTCGACGTTCCGTATCCAATGACCACGACCTGATCAAGTGTTGATGACGTTTCCACCAGGTTGACAACGATAGACAAGGTAATGCCCTGCTTAATGTCATAACCCGATAATGTCTGATCCTGGTAACCAACACTTGAAAAACTAAAACTGTATGGTCCTCCGGGAGGAACATTGGTAAAAAGAAAAACGCCGGCGCTGTCCGTATCGGTGCCTGCCGCAAAATTAGTCTGGCTGTTTTTTATCACAACAGAGACGCCCTGCAGGGGAACTCCCGTACTGCTTTGGACAAGGCCTTTCACAAGGCTCGCAGATGATTGCGCCGTCAGTTGACTGGGAAGAAAAAGGCAAAGGGGTATTGTGAGAGCAAACAACAATGCCCTCGGTTTTATAAAAAGAAACCGCATATAACAAGCAATTTTTATAAGTAGAAAAATGCCTGTCCTCGGAATGCGCAGCTTTGCAGCAGCGGGCATCCGGGACCATGATAGTCGAGATGTAAAAACGGAATTATCCGGAATTCATGTCAAGGCAGCAACGGTAAAGCATTAGCGTCATACAAACAATCGTTTAGCGTGAAAGAGAGATTGAACCTATAAGTGGGTACGGATCGTGTTATGGTACCTTTATGGTAAACGTGTTGCCTTCTTGTGTAACGGTAAGATTATTGATAGTGGCGATTTGCCGCAAAATAGTTTCCAGGGAATCGGATTTATTAAACCTGCCGATAAAATACAGCTTCTCCATATCCTTTTTCTCGTAATGGATCTTTGCGTTGTACATCAAAGCCAGGGAAGAAAATATTTCAGGCAGCGGCTGGTTGTTGAACATAAACCAGGGCTGTTTGTAGTTCTTAGGGATGACCGGATTATTTTTGTTGACCTCCTCAAGATTCTTTTTCGTTTTGCCTCGCCGGGCTGTCACATTTTTCAACGATTTCAGGCTGATGGTCTTATTGCTTCTGTTATACACCAGCTCCTGACCCGGCAACAAAAAAACTTCTTTGTCGAAGGCGGAATTTTCTGTGTCCACGGAACTAACAACAACTTTTCCTTCTGTTACTTCTACGGTAATTTGCTCTTCATCTGTAAAGGCAGTCACGGTAAAGATGGTCCCGATATCTCTCGTTCGGATGTCGCCTGCATACACCGTAAAAGGCCTTTGCTGATCATCCGCAACTGCAAACTGCGCTTTTCCTGCCAGCAGCACATCTCTTTTATTGTCAGAAAACTGCTTTCTATAGGTCAGCTCACTATTGGCAAACAGTATCACCGTGGTGCCATCATCCAGCATCACGGTTCTTGCATGGTCCGTTCTGTTCACCTCATGCGTGATTACGGGAATCTCCGTCGAGTCGGCAGGCTGGCGGGCAAATGCGGTCCGGTGTTGCGGCACAGCGCTATCAAAGTATTTCCACACGAAAGGAATAAAAACGCCCAGCAAAATCGCTGCGGCGCCAATCCACAAAAACCGCCTGGTCAATGAGCGTTGCACGGGTCGCCTTTCATTTGCCTGCGGCGGAAAGATTCGCCCCGATAACATGGAGATCACTTTAGCCTCATCACTGCCGATCTTTGCTTTGAGCTGGTCCCACTCTATATCCACATCGATGGCCTGCAAAGACCGGTCGAGGTCCGTAACATCCAATGACTTTTTCAATGATTCAAATTCCGCTCTGTTTTTCTCATCCGCTGCTATCCAATCAGTGATGAAAGATTCCTCTTGTCCATCCAGTTCACCCGTTAAATATTTTACCAGTAAAACTTCATATTGACCCTTGCCTTCCATGCATCTGTTAATTATACGTTTGATAAAGAATTTACCCTGACAGTCCTTCTTCTTTTTTATAGTTCGGCGGAAAAAAATAATGCAATAAGTGCCGGTAGACCCGGCAATTGTTGCCTCAGCCTGTATAACGCCCTGACCATTTGGGTTTCCACAGTTTTTACGGAAATGCCGAGATGTTTGGCTATCTGTTTGTATTTCAAACCGCTGTACCTGCTTAGAATGAACACGTTGCGCATTTGTTCCGGCAGGGCAGCAATGGATTTCTCGATATCTTTTTGCAACTGAGCAATATCGAATGAATCCTCATGGACAACGTCGGAGGAGAATTTTTTGACAAAGGCCTCATACCCCGCTTTTATTTTCTCATGCCGAAGATGATCCAAGCAGTTATTGACGACGATTCTTTGCAAGTATCCTTTCGCGGCCACATCGGAAAAGTCAACATCCCGGGTTTCCCATAGCTTAACAAATGCGGCGTGAACCATATCCTTCGATAAATCAATATCAAAACCGAATTTCACTGAACAGTATCCGCAAAGTGCTTTAAAATGATTGCGGAAAAGATTTTCAAAATCCTTCTCTGCAAAAGAATGGATCCTGGAAGCAGGCATAGAATTCTCATCAATGGAATGTTGATTCGCTTTTCCCATCAGCTTAATTGAATTTTGACAAACAACAAGAAATAAAATAGGATATCCGAGGTCCATTTACATGCCGCAAACTTTCCTCAAAAC